>JAJQAK010000061.1 GCA_021203845.1 Clostridia bacterium
AAAGATAAATGTTGTTTGCGGAACCCGAAACGGTGTTGTTATATACCGTGCCGCCAGTGAAGGTCGCCGTAGCCTTGGACGCGAGATAAATCCCCGCGCCTCCGCTCTTCGCCGTGTTGTTCTGTATGTATCCGCTCGACATCGTGAACGACGCCGAGGAAGAAGCGATGTACACGCCGCCGCCGTAGCCGGAACTGTAATTCCCGGATATGGTGACGTCCTGGATTGAGAGCGACCCGCCGGACGGCACGTATATCGCGCCGTACGATGAGGAACACCCCGTTATCGTCCCTTTCCCTTTTATGGAAAGCGTCCCCTTGACGTTGAAAAGATAACTCGAGCTCGGGCCCGTGATTTTGTATCCTGCCGTGTCGAAGGTCACCGACGTCCCCGACGCGATCGTGACGGTGGACGAGACGCTGACCGCCTTCTGAACCGTCACCGTCGCCGCGCTGTCGTATGCGGACGACGCCGTCCCCACGGCGGTGGAAAGATCGTTGTACGTTCTCGACGTACTCACCGAACTCGTCAGCTTGAAACTCGTCAGGAAATAGCCGTTCGAGTTCGTGAAATAGACGTACGAGGAGTACGTCGCGAAGTACCCCGATTTGCTGTCGGGGAAAAAGTACGAGTACGAATTTTTATAGTACGAAGTGCTCGACTCCGAGGTCGTCACCTGCGTCTGGGACGAGGAGGCGAAATAAATCCCGACGTCGGAGCCGGACGAGAGGTTCCCGCCGAGCGTCACGTACTGACCGGACGAGAGATATATGTCCTGCTGGGTCGAATTTTTGTCGGGATTCGCGTGAACCACCATCTTCCCGGATATCTTGAGCGTACCGGAAAAATATATACCGTTGCCGTATTTTCCCGCGCTGTTGCCCGTTATCGTGCAACCGGAAAGGGTCGCCGTGCATCCGCTGTTCACGCAGATGCCGCCGCCGCAGCCGTTCGACGCCTTGTTGTCGGTTATGGTGCAGTTCGATATGGTGGCGGTGCCGTACGGCACGCTTATCCCGCCCCCGCCGTACGACGAGGACGAAATGGTCGTCGTGTTCCCGGTTATGGTGGCGCCGGATATCGTCGTGTTCACAAGCGAGTAAACGCCGCCGCCTTCCGACGTCGCGCTGTTGCCCGAAATCGTGCCTCCCGTTATCTTGAGCGACGTCCCGGTGTACGCGTACACGCCGCCGCCCTGCACGGCCGAGTTGTCGGATATGGTTCCTCCCGTTATCTCGACCGACCCGGCGTAACTCCCCTCCGTGTCGGCAGAAACTCCGCCACCCAAGCCGTTTGAACCGGACGACGAATTATTGCCGGAAATCGTACCGCCGGTCATGAGGAAGTAACCCAACACGCCGACGCCGCCGCAGCCAAGCCATCCGCCGGTGTTGTCTGAGATGGTCCCGCCGTACATTATCATGTTGGAATTATGCGCCACGACTACTCCGCCGCCGAAAGCTCCCGCCTTGTTGCCGGTGATGGTCCCGCCGTACATGTGAAGGGTCCCGCCGTTCGCGACGGTTATTCCGCCGCCCATGGACTGGGATGTGCCGCCGGTCGTCCAGATGATGTTCGACCCTACTCCCCCGGTGATTTTGCCGGAGCCCTGGCAGTCATGAAGATACAGCGTCCCGCCGCTGTTTACCACGATGACGGAGTTCGACCCGCCCGTCAAAGTGTGTCCGTTGAGACAGAGATGAACCGACCCCGTGACGTTTATGTACGAGTTGAGTCTCACATCGGAGCTTAAATACCAGTTCCCGGAAGAGAGCGTCGTCGTGGACGACGACACCGCCGAGCTGTGGCTTTGGTGGCTCTCCGGGACCTTTGACGCGGCGAGCGTCTGAACCATGTGGCCATCTTCGCAGCACGAGGGATCGTTTATGGGCAAATTGTCGGACTCGCAGCCGCGCTCCTCCGCGTCCGTCAGTATCTCGCGTTCCGTAGATGAAGATGACGAGTCCGCGCAGCCTATCGCGACACCCAAAGCCGCGACGCAGAAAACAGAAATTATGCAGACAAGAAATTTCTTAAGTTTTTTGGTCATGCGTTCTCACCTCCCTCCGCAGTCTCGGAAAGCCCCCATTTTTCCAAAAGCGCCTCCATGGTCCCGTCGTCTTCCCATCTGGTTATGAGTTTCTCTATTTCGTCGTGGAGCGAGTTTCCCGTCACCGTTCCATCTTCCGCGTCCTGTACCGTCGATTTTTTTGTGGCCACGCAGTAGTCCTGCTCGCCGAAACTGTCGTCCGTGAACGACGTCGTCTTCGTCCGGAAGTTTCTTATTATCGAATAGTCTCCCATGAAAAGGTTTATCTCCCCCGCCTCCAGGGCCTCGGCCGCGTCCTCGTAGGACTCGAACTCTCTGTAGACGAATATCTCGTGCATGTTCACCCCGTCGTCGTAGGTCTCGTCGATTTCCGCGTCCTTGCAGTATTCCGTGAAAGCGTCCCTCGCCGTGGTCCCCTCCATCGTACCCACGACGCACCGCTCGTCGGATTTCTTGGTGTCAATCTCGCCCTTTATGTAATCAGGAATCTCCGTCACGGACTCAATCCCGGTCTTTTTCTTGTAGTCGTCTCTCGTGAGGACCCTTATGTAGTCCGTGTAGTACGGCGTAGTTATGAAGTCCACGAGGCTCATCCTCTCCATGGTCAGAGAAAACGTCGCTATGACGCAGTCCACTATGCCTTCGTCGAGGAAGTCTATTCTCTCGTTTCCCTGCGTCACCACGAAATCGACGTCGCTGTAGCCGAGCTCGTCCGCTATCATGTACGCGAGATCCACCTCCATCCCGGTGTATTCGCCGAGATACGGGTCGTAATATCCGAAGCCCTCGACGTCGTCCTTTATGCCCACCTTGAGGACGCCCTCAGTGACGTCCACCACGCAGTAATCCGAGTATTTCCCCGCCGTGGCCGTTATCTTCGCCGTGCCGACGCTCAGCGCCGAGACTATGCCGCTTTGCACGCTCGCCACCTCGTCGTCGGAAGATGTCCACTCGACCTCGCCGGAATACGAGAGCAGGGCCCTGGCGCTGACGTTTGCCTCAAGCCCTATCTTCTGCCCCACAGTGGCTTCCACGGTGGATCCGCTCCCGACGTTGAGGGTGAGCCCCTTCGCCTTGGTCGTCGTGGTGCACGCGGAAAGGAACGCGCAAAGACACATCACCGCCGCCAAAGTCACCGCAAGCGCTATCTTTTTGAACTTTACAGACGCCATTTCATATCCTCTCGCGGAGCTTTAATCTCCGCCATGTTATCTGGTTTACGGCTAAAATTAATGCATACACATATGCCCGTAAATACCTAATTAGATTATAAGCGAAAATGCAACAGGCAATTTTTGTGTTGCATTTAGTTCCAA
>JAJQAK010000140.1 GCA_021203845.1 Clostridia bacterium
GACGAATACAACAGGCAACAGCGTGAGAGGGAGCGTCTCAAGGAGGAACAGCGCCTTCAGAAAGAGCGCGCCAAGCAAGAAAGAGAGCGCAAAAAGCAGGAGAAGTGGAACGCGCATGTGCAGGAGGTTCTCGCTCATAATCTTCCCGCTCGCTACAAAAATCCGTACACCGATGACGTGAGGGCCTTCGGTGTGCATGCGGAAACCGCGGAGGACGGACTCGCCCTCTCAATCGCGAACCTATGCAAAGTGGACATTGAGTACATTTCCCAGATAACCGGGGAGGATTTCGACGACATCATAAATGAGCTCCGTGTGCTCATCTACCAGAACCCCGCGACGTGGGACGAGTGTTTCTATAAGGGCTGGGAGACCGCCGACGAGTATCTCACGGGGAATCTTCAGGTGAAGCTCGAGGAAGCGGAGTACGAGAACGAGAGATTCGGTGGCATCTTTTCGGAAAACATAGAGTTTCTCAAAAGATTCATGCCTAAGAAGATTCCCGCTGCGGACATATACATAACTCTCGGATCGCCCTGGGTGCCCGCCGACGTCATAAAGCAGTTCGTCAGCGACGTTTTCGACAAGGAAGTGCACGTTTTCAGGGAGCCGTACACGGGGACGTGGGTTCTGGAGTATTACACCTACTGGTCCGAAAGAGTTCTGATGCACGAGACGTACGGCACCAAGAATCTCGACGCCATGCAGATACTCGAGCTCTCCCTCAACATGAAGACCCCCATAGTTTACGACGAGGTCTATTACCCGGAGCGGGGCTACGTCAAGGTCGTAAACAAGGACGAGACCGTACAGGCGCTCGACAGGCAGGCGCAGCTCATAAGAAGATTCAGGGAGTGGGTGTGGTCAGATGCCAAGCGCATGGCGCGCCTTGAGGACATTTACCACAAAAAATACGGCTGCATAAGGAAGAGAAACTACGACGGCAGGCTTCTGCAGTTCCCCGGCATGTCCAAAGACGTGTCGCTCTACGGCTACCAGAAAAACGCCGTGGCGAGGATTCTTTACAGCAGGAACACGCTTCTCGCCCACGAGGTCGGTGCCGGCAAGACGTATGTCATGGTCGCCGCCGGCATGGAGATGAGGCGTACGGGGCTTTCCGACAAGAACATGTACGTCGTGCCCAACAACATCGTCGTGCAGTGGACGGACATCTTCAGACAGATTTATCCCACGGCCGACGTGCTTTCCATATCGCCCAAAGACTTCACGCCCGCGAAACGCGAGAAGACTCTTCTCAAAATCCAGGAAGAAGACCACGACGCCATAATCATTCCGTACAGCTGCTTTGAAAGGATTCCCGTCTCCGGCACCTTCCAGGCGGCGCAGATACAGGCCGAGCTCGACAAGATAGACAAAGTGCCCTCCGGTCTATGGTCGTCGAAGCTTCGCAGAAGGCGTACGGCGCTCACAAAGAAGCAGGCAAAGATCAACGCAGAGGAAGACGACGAATACGCCGTCTACTTCGACAACCTCGGTATCACGCGTCTTTTCGTGGACGAGGCGCACAACTACAAGAATCTTTCCGTGGACACCAACATAGACGGCGTCCTCGGCATAAACGCGACGGGCTCCGCTAAATGCACGGACATGCTCAACAAAGTGCGCATAGTCCAGCTCGCGAACGGAGGTGGCGGAGTTATTATGGCGACGGGGACACCCCTCACAAACTCCGTCACGGAGGCCTTCGTCATGCAGACCTATCTCCAGCCGGACGACCTCGCGTACTGCGACACGGACAATTTCGACTCATGGGCGGGGATGTTCGGCGAAAAGGTCACGGAGTTCGAGATAGACGTCGACACGTCCGGATACAGGCTCGCGACGCGATTCACACGCTTCCACAACCTTCCAGAACTCACATCCGAGCTCGCTATCATCGCGGACTTCCACAGCCCCGAGACTTCCGACGGCATTCCCGTCACGGACGGATACACGGACGAACTCATCCCCAAGACGAAAGAGTTCGCTTCATATCTCAAGGTCATTTCCGAGCGCGCGGACAGGGTCAGACAGAAACTCGTGGACAGGCACGACGACAACATGCTCGTCATCACGACGGACGGCAGGAAGGCCGCGCTTGACCTTAGGCTCACCGTTCCCGACACCCCGGAGACGCCCGACTGCAAGGTGGTTAAATGCGCGGACAACGTCTTCAAAATATACAAGAAATACGCTTTCATGAGCGGCACTCAGCTCGTGTTCTGCGACACGTCCACACCAAAGGACGCGTTCAACATATACGACGAGCTTCGCCGGCTTCTCACGGGTCTGGGCGTTCCAAAGGACGAGATAGCGTTCATACATGACGCACAGACCGACGACGTGAGGTTCAGGCTTTTCGAGAAGGTGAGATGCGGCGATGTCCGCGTCCTCATAGGTTCTACTTTTAAGATGGGTCTCGGCATGAACGTGCAGGACAGGCTCATAGCGATACACCACATAGACATACCATGGAGACCCGCGGACATGGTTCAGAGGGAGGGAAGAATCCTCCGTCCCGGCAACATGAACGAGAAGGTGTTCATATTCAGGTACATAACCGAGGGAAGTTTCGACGCGTACTCGTGGCAGATTCTTGAGGCGAAGCAGAGGTTCATAAGCGAGATTCTTTCCGGCTCGTACGCGGCGAGAAGCGGGGACGACATCAAGGACTCCGTTCTCAACTACGCCGAGGTCAAGGCGCTCGCGATAGGAAATCCGCTCATAAAGGAGCGAGTGGAGAAGGCGAACGAGCTTGCCACTTATCTCACTCTCAAGAGAAAGTATGAGGAGAATAGGTCCGATCTCATGCAGCGGCTCACCGAACTCCCCGAACAGATAGCATCCGACAAGAAGCGCATGGAGGAGTGCGAGATAGACATAAAGACCTACGCCGAGGTGATGAAGGAGTATGACGGCCTCGACGAGTGGAAGTCCAAGAGGCGCGCGAAGGCGGAAAAGAACGCCGAGGAGAAAAAAGCCAAGAAGGCCCAGGTCGAGGAGGTCCTCTCGCAGATGGAGACGGCTCCCGACGAGGACGACGAGATTCCCGCCGATTTCTACAAGATTGACGAGACCAATCTCACACCGGAGGAAAAGGCCGAGAACAAGAAATTTATCGCGCTCGACAAAAAGGCCATCGCCGAGCACGGCGAGATGAGAGACAAAATCTTCGCCAAAATCACAGAGACTGATTTTCATTATAAGGACGAGACGGTCGGCACCTACAGGGGCTTCGAGATTGTCATTCCCTCCGGAATGGATAAAACCAAGCCGTACGTGTGGCTCAAGGGTGCCGGTAAGTACTACGTCGAGCTCGGCACGAAGATGAAGGGCTACATGGTCCGTATCGACAACTTCCTTGC
>JAJQAK010000130.1:0-12599 GCA_021203845.1 Clostridia bacterium
TAATTGTCTTTTTCAAAAGCTATCTCTAGTCCGTCTTTCAATTTGAAGACAATGCCTTTCACTATGTCGAAGTTCCCGAACAGAGCTTCACGGTCGAACAACTTTCTGTTCTCGTTCACGATTTCGATTTCGGATATCACCTGACCGACATCCGTTTCAGGTAATTTCTGCGGAGGACAAATGAAGCTTTCGTATTCCTCAATAACGGACCTACTCGTTTCCCGAAATTTCAGCACCCCGACATCGTCCACCCCGTTGCCCAAGTAATCCAACGGTTCATAATACGAGGTCAGACTGTATAATATGCCGTTTATCTGCAATACTGCCATTCCGTATATTTCAATTGTACGAGGCAACACAAGAAACGCCGCCTTGTCTAATTTCAGTCCTACAAAAGAACGAAACAGCGAAATTGTATTACTGTCAAAACGTATGTCCAGACTGTTCATCTCCACACTGCCGCATGCTCAAAATTCAAGTATCTTCATCTCCGCCACTTGCAATTGTGACATCCGACGGGTCGGATTCGGCGGAAAAATCTCCAACTTCGTCCCCAATCCCTCCGCCATCGGACGGAAGCGACGTTGCATACCGTTTTTTGAATATCTTTGCCCTGAACATGACGACGTTCAAAACAACGAAATACGCTACCGCGATGGCTAAGGATATGAGGCACATGTTGAGGCTTCGTGGTGCAAGGGATGCCAGTATAAGCATCGGAATCGCGAAAACTATTCCCGGGACATTCGCGTAAACCATGTTCTCGCTCGCGGGAGTCCGGTAAGAGCCGTCCACCTCCCTCAAAAGAATCATGCCGGAGCTCGCCGTGCCGGTGAGCATCCCGAACATCGCGAGGAACTGCTCGTATCTGTAGCTGCCGAAAAGCTGCTTGCAGACGAAGTAGATATAGAAGAACGTCGCGACTCCGCCTACCGCCGCCATTATAAGGAGCACGGCCCAGTAGTCGGCGAGAAGGTGAGGCTGTATCGCGGCAATCCCGGCGACAATCATCAGGTCGAACGCGAAGCCGCTGATTCTCCCCATCATGAAGTTGTTCACGACCTTCTTCTTGATGATGTTCTTGTTCTGCATCCTGTTGAGGACCGCTTTCACGGGGATCGTGAGAATCACGCCGATGAGGAAGTTGAAACCGTATACCGTGGACGCCGCGCCCGGGAATATGAGGCTTATCACCCACATTATGAGGTACGTAAGCCCGTATATCGCGAGGACAATCGCTATCTGCACGGTGAACTTATCAAGGGAGGAGACTATAGGAATCTCGTTTTCGCCCTCGTAGTCCGAAATGCTGTTCTTCTCCTCCTTGGAAAGAACCTTTATTTTCCCTCTCCGCCTTAAAATGTTGACGTATATGACGCCGCCAATGCAAGCGACGAGAAAGCCTAGGGCCGCTATGGTCAGGCCGAAGTTCGTACCGCCCTCAAATCCGTAATTGACCTCGTAGTTGTTGCCGTAGTTCATGGCCTGGCCGGTGCTCTGACCGAAACCGAAGCACATGAGAATGCCCGCGCCGTCTATGAGTCCGTTGACGTTGAAAAGCTCGACGGCCATTATGGTAATGACTATCCCGAGCACCGCCTGCACGAGATACGAGTTCACTATGGTGAGCCCGGTGTTTAGCACCTCGCCGGTTCTCTTTTTTGTGAACTTGCGGTCGGAAGAACGCATCCCCATGGCTATGAAGCCTATCCCGAGACAGTGATAGGTTATGAGCTCGAGTATCTGCATGCCGGTGTACGAGCCTTCCTCCGTGCCCGATGCGATCTGCAAAAACGGCAGGTTGAAAAAATACGTGTGCGGGCTCGTGCAAAAATACACCACCGTGGACACGATGAGAAGAATGAGACCGCCGAGGACCGAGCTCGGGATGAGGGCCTTTCTCAAAAAAGGTATGAAGCGCTTTAGCACGCTGGCGATGAGAACGCTCACCACGAGAAATATGAGTATGAGGACGAACGCCCATACGCTAGATGCCGAGAACTCTATCATCATTGCCCTCCTTTACGTTTTTGTAATGGTAATAGAAATTCACATATTTTATGGCGCAGAAAGTCTTTTCCGCGGATATCTGGTATGTCTTTCCCTCCGCGTACACGTCCAGCGCGGACTTGTCCCACACGGTCTCGGACAGTATGTCGTCGTACTTCCACACCTTGTCTCCGACCTCTATCCTGTCCGTGTAAAGTCTCATCTCCGCTTTTTTGTACACGAGTTTTTTCGAGAAAGTGGTTATTTCGTTTGTCTTCACCGTGACCTTTTCAGCGTACAAAGGCTCGTCGCCGCGGGATATGTCCGTGCCTCTCACGAAATCCTCCTGAAGACCTATCCAGTCCTTCACGGTTTTCACGGGAATGTCCCCGATAAAATGCCTGTACTCGTTCATTCTGACGGTGTTCCCGCATGAAAGGCAGGTGATTTCGTTTCCTTTGCTTTTGAGAGTGCCGAGAGACCTGCATTTGGGGCAGTAGTATAAGGCGCGCTCGAGGTATTCGGCAAGGTGCCTCCCCTCGGTGATGACGGATTCGTCCGACTCGTCCACGTACATCTCGTCCCTTATGAGCTTGTTGAGCTCGTCCACGGACATGTCCTTGTATTCGTCGTATGGCACCACCCTCGTTATGCCGCCCGTCATCGCGGGGCCCTTTCTCCTCTTGTCCGCGTATCTGGGAAAGCACACGTAGCCTCCCCGGAGAACGAACATGGCGAGGGGAAGTTTGAGCATTTTCACGAGCTTCGCTATCGCGGGATTTATGCCGAGCGTCACGCCGTCAAATGACCTCGCGCCTTCCGGGGACAGCGCTATGGAATACCCCTCCCTGACTACCCGTATGCACGTCATCACGGCGTGCGCGTCGTTGGTGGCCTTTTTGAACGGTATGGGGGCCTGGGCAAAATTGAAGAACCTGGACTTGACGCCCTGCGTCATCACGTCTTCCGCGGCGACGGTGTACGTCTGATGCGTCAGCTGAAGCTGCAGAAAAAGCGGGTCGATGGTCAGCTGGTGATTGTATAAAAAAAGATAGGGCTGGCTTCTGTTGTCGACCTTCTCCCCGGGACGGTACCCGAATCTCACTCTCGCCAGAATTCTGAACAGGAAATTCTGTATCCTGAGGAAGAAAGTATGCCTGGCCCTATGCCATTTCTTCTTTTTTGTCCTTTCCATAAAATGCCTCTCTGAAAGGTATATACTTTAGGGCTGCGCCTTGTGGCGTTTATGGAGAAATTTTAGCATATTGTTTTACAATGCGTCAAACCATTATCCCAAAAGCCTTCCGGCGGAGGATTTTCAATGTCCGTTTTAGTCAAAAAAATCCGCGATGACACGAGGCCGTCACGGACAAATTTTTTTTGCGCCATTCACACCGCGATCGAAATCCTGGCATTCTGTTTAGTGGTTTCAGCCGACACATTATGGGATTCGTCAGCCGCCGGTTTATCCGTTTCGGCGTTATTTTTCAAAGCGGAACTGTCGCGATTGAGTTTGTTAAGACCCTCAATTATAATTGAACAAGGGCTGAGAGTTCCCGTCTCCCATCCTTTTACCGTTGACGGTGTCACGCCCAAATTTTTCGCGAACTGATTCCTAGTCATACCTAATTTCTCATAGAGTTCCGTCACACCAATCTCCAGGCACGGTGCCTTTCTAAGTGCTTCTACGGCCGTCATCGCCTTTCTGTATGCAACATCGGTAATTTTGTCTTTCCCTTCTACAAGAAGTTGATAAAAAGCGTCACAATCGCCAAACAGTTCCTTCAGCCTGTCGGAATACTCTTTTGTAGGTATGTCGCCGTCGATATATCTGACTATGGTAACCTCACCCCAGCACAAGAGCTTTGCCAGCGGCCTTGCCCCTATGTTGTATTTTTTTGTAAGGTCTTTTACCTCATCCGCGGTGATGAGTCCATGCTGTCTGCAATACTCAATTCTGGGAGCACGGACATTGTAGTCATCAATTTCCGCCACCCATACATCGCTGCCGCATTCGCAGCATAAGGCTCTTTTCCCCTTATAAGGAATTTCAATCCCTTTTATTGAAAATATTGCGTCGTCACTTACAACGTTATAGGAAACCTCCTTAAAACATTGATGACAAAACGCCGAAACTATATTCATGGCCTCCACCTTGAACACTTCCAACTATTTAAAATGATATGTAGCTGCCTTTTCTGCGACGTGAAACGACACCACAAGAAGGCTTTCCCGGTCTTTTTTTACAAACTGGAGCTTTATAAAAAAGCAGACCGTAGATTCATGAGCTTCATTGAAGGCTTTCATTTCTTTATCAACAAAGAATACATACAGCTTATCGTCGTATTCATCCAATGATTTCTTTGTTTCGGGAAGAATATAACCAAAATCCATGTATGTGAGCGATTTGATGATATCAAGCCTACTTTTAGTGGTTAAATCAAATATTTGCGATGTTTCCAAATTCTTGCGTCGTTCTTCACCGTTTATACACTCGAACTCAACACGCCCTGATTTTATGCATTCCCTTGCTCTACGCAAAACGTCATTGATTTGTTCAACTGTAACCTGAATATCGTCCATAAACGTAAAATCATTCGTAATATCAATTGATATGTTTATTGTACACTATACCACGAAAATGTCAAGCATAATAATGGTAGGTTTTTGCCTTCCTGTCAAAAATTTCCCGTATTTCGGCGTTCGGGATTTTGATTTCAAAGTAGTGAACGTCAAAAGCCGGACTCTCGACGCGGGTCAGATAACCCGACATAAACAGAAGCTGGACATACGGGATGTAGCTTTCTTTGAAGTCGCCAAAACGCGAGCTGTCCCTTATAGTTGCCCAATCGCTTCCCTCCTTAAGAAGACTGTCCAAAACGTATTTGCCGTGCACGCCGTCGCGGAACACCCTGTCCAAAGCCTCGCTCTCGTAAAACTCGTCGCGGTAGCACTCCGCCCTGCAGCCGTTTTTGAGATACCGTATGACGGAGTCCGGATTGAAAAGCTCAACGAATTTGTCATCCCGGTTTTCCGTAAAGTACCCGCCGTACCAGTTTTTGACCTCGTCGAACTTATCCCCGGCACCGTGTCTTTTGAGAAGACCTCTCACATCGTCTTCCGTGAACCCGAACCCGTCCGCGTAATCGCGGGATGCAAGAGTGTCCACCGAAACGTTATTGAACCCGGAGAAATCGTCGGCGAGAACCGTGTAGAACTCGCCAAGAATGAGCCCCGTCTTGCTGAACTCGTTTCCTTTCATGGACGATGAATACACATGCCGAAAAAACTCGTACGCCTTTTTGTAGTATCCGTGTTTAAGCCCGGCGAGAAGGGGCACTTCAAAGCCGTCCACCAAAATAATAGATCTGACCTTATAGCGAACGCAAAGGAGCCTTGTTAGAAGCTCAACCGATTCCTGCGGAAATTCCGCTTTCTTTTCGACGACTTCTTCGTAATCTCTGAGCCAGTCCTCATCTATCGCGCCCTCCACGGAGAGCTCCGTGTGCCGCAAAAACTCGGCCGACATCTTTTCCGTGAACCCTTCCCACATCTCTTCGTACGTCTCACACGCAAGATCCGTAAGATCCACGTACACCACGGGGTACTTCCCCTGCTCCGACGTGTACTTCTCCCCACAGTTCCAGATGGCGAGGTCTTTGAAATACACGGACGTGTCCTCCTCCGTCTTTTCAAAGAAGGTCTTCACCATGGAAAGCGTCAGCGTCTTCCCGAATCCCCTCGGCCTCGTGATGAGCGTCGCGGGGTGACGGAATCCTCTGTCCATATATTCCTTTAAAAAAATTGTCTTGTCGACGAAATACGGATCCGACACTGCCTCTTTGAAATTCTCCGTGAGAGAGGGTACGTAATTTTCACTCCTGCACATATACAATTCTTCCCCGGCAATCTGATTTTTTCCTCGCCGTCCGAAGTCATCCCCGTACGGGGAAATTTCACAAAAAAGTATATCACGAAAAGATTAGCGGTGCAATAATTTTGCGAAAAAACATGAAACTCTTTTACTAATTATTTTTTTCGTGATCTGAAAGTCGAGCAGTGTTTATCAATATTGTTGATATTTTGTGACAGAACGTCCCCTGACGACCGGCAAGGGACCCGGACGCCCCCCCAAAAAGATTCAAAGCACAAAAGTCCGTCCAAAATCCTGCTTGACGCACATGTATGGTAACAGGTTGTCAAAATATGCGAATTCCTTCATAAGGACGGGCCCGTTTGAAGCGAAAAAAATCTCCGACGCGAAACGCATCAGAGACTGGATATTTTGGTGGAGCAGCAGGGACTTGCACCCTGGTCTTACAAGTTTAGCGCGGGCTTTCTACATGCTTATTCTGCCTTTAATCTTTCCGTGCGCGTCCGGGCAGACGCGGCCGAACACGGGCATGTGACTTAATACTTCCGGGACACCGTCACAGAATATGACGGAAGTTTCCTATCTGAATGACGCCGCACTGTGCGCCGATAGGACTACGCACGGCGACGGGCCGCAAAATTAGGCGGCGCAGGCAAGTGCGGCTCTCTGATAGGAGCGAGCAACAGGTGCCTTAACGGATTCTTTAGAATCTGCAGTTGTGTTTAGTTTTCTCGTTTTTACAAAGCCGAGCCTTTGGCATGCTTACTCCGTCCTCCGCCCGCAATCGAATCTGAAACTGCCCCATAGCATCGCAACGGTCCCGTCCCCCGACGGGATACATCATTATATTATGTGCCGACGGCGAAATCAAGCAATTTTTATCGGTATGTGTTGACAATCGAACGATTTTCAATTAAATTATCTGTATAGAAACATCAGCGCCGCTTATGGCGGTCAAAACCGAGACGAAAAGAGAAATGATCTACACCGTCACCTTCAACCCATCGCTTGATCTGTACATGAGGGTTCAAAATCTCAATATAAACAAGGTGAACCGCTCCACGAGCGACAGACTCTGCGTCGGGGGAAAGGGGATAAACGTCTCCCTCGCCTTGAAGGAGCTCGGAAACGACTCCGTGGCCCTCGGATTCGAGGCGGGATTCACGGGAGACGCCATATGCAGATACCTCAACGAGTCGGGGCTAAAGTACGACTTCATCAGGGCGGAAGGTCTTTCGAGAATCAACGTCAAGGTCAAAGGCACGGCCGAGACGGACATAAACGGCATAGGCGTGGACCTCACCGAGGCGGACGTCCAAAAACTCGAGAGAAAGCTCAAAAAGCTCTTAAAGCCCGGCGACTGGCTGGTGATCTGCGGCTCCGTGCCGTCTTCGCTCCCCTCCACCGTCTACGGAGACCTAATGTATTCGTTAAGGCGCGTCAAAGACGTCAAAGTGGTCGTGGACGCGTTCGACGGGCTTCTCACCTCCACGCTCAAATACCGCCCGTTCCTCATAAAGCCCAACATCTTCGAGCTTTGCGACATCTTCGGCCTCACCTCCATTCCCGACACGAAGAAAATCACGGAATGCGCGAGGGAGCTTCAGAAACAAGGCGCGAGAAACGTCATAGTCTCCATGGGCGGCGCGGGCGCCGTCATGGTGACGGAGCAGGACCAGTCGATGTACGTCAGGGCGGCCACGGGCGAGCTCGTGAACTCCGTCGGGGCCGGGGACTCCATGATAGCGGGATTCATACACGAATATCTCGAGTCCGCAAACTGTTTTTCCGCACTCAACTTCGCGACCGCCGCCGGCACCGCGTGCGCGTTCACCGCGGACCTCGCGACGAAAGCCCAGATAGAATACATAGAGCGGCTCATGCTATGACGGAGATAATCTTCACCCCGAAAGAGGAAGTACACAAGGTTTTGGAAGACGAGCTCACACGCCGTGTAGGGCCGCACAAAATACAAAAGAACGAGTACGGCAAGCCGTACGTCCCCGAAAACCCCGTCTATTTCAACATATCCCACACGAGGGGATGCGCCGCCGTGGCGTTTTCGGACGCCCCCGTGGGCCTCGACATAGAGTGCCTCAGAAGAAGGACGTTCGACGAGAGCCTCACGGACATCATCCCGTACGATGAGGCGGACGAGGTCGAAACGTGGCGGGACGCGATAATCCATTACACCGCGAGGGAGGCATACGTCAAACTGATGGGCGGGTCCGTGTTCGCGATGCTTAAGTCTCTCGCCTATATAGGCGGCAGGATGTATGCGGAAGGCGTTGACCAGGGCGTAAAACTTGACGTTTTCGACGCGGACGGGTTCGTGGTGACTGTCTGCAGGCCCGAGCCCGTCGCGGAGGAAATATCCTTCCGCAACCATTATACCCCGTGAGACGGGATTTCAAACAGGAGAACACCCATGAAGGTATTCGTGATAGCCATGGAAAAAGAGGCCTCGCCCGTAATAGACGTAATGGACAAGGTCAAAAAGACGGAAAAATACGGAAGGGAGATATACACGGGAAAACTCGGCTCTTACAAGACGGCCGTCATAGTGTCGGGCGTCGGGAAAGCCAACGCCGCCGCGGCCGCGCAGATGGCGATTTCCGACCTTTCCGCGGACGGGATTATAAACGCCGGCACGGCGGGCGCCCTCACGAATAGGTGCCAGGTCGGGAGCATATACGGAATAAGAGACTGCGTGCAGTACGATTTTGACCTCACGCAGCTCAACCACACGAAGATAGGGACTCTCGACGAGTACGACGAGAACTTCCTCCCGCTCTCGACGTTCATAAAATACCCTCTGAGAAGGCTCGCCACGGGCGACAGGTTCAACGACGACAAGGGGGACTTCAGGCTCCTCACGAGAGAGCTCGGCGCGGACATCCGCGACATGGAGTGCGGGGCGATAGTGCACGTCTGCAGGCACGCGGGCGTGCCCGTGTACGCTGTGAAGGTGATAACCGACGTCGCCGGGAGCGGCTCCACCCCCGCGCAGTTTTCGGAAAACTTCGAAAAATGCGTGAAATACATGGCAGACAACATAAAGGACATACTCAAAGAAGTGGAGAAGGCGAAATGACAGAGCTTGGCGGCGGCTGGGACGATTTGCTCTCACCGCTTTTTTCCGACGACAGATACAAGAAAATCCGCGAGTTCCTCAAAAACGAGTATTCGCGCTTCGTCGTGTATCCCTCGATGTACGACATATACAACTGCTTCCGCTTCACGCCCGTGGACTCCCTCAAATGCGTTCTTCTGGGTCAGGACCCCTATCACGAGCCCGGGCAGGCGCACGGGCTTTGTTTCTCCGTCCCGAGAGGCGTACCTCTCCCCCCTTCGCTCGAGAACATCTTCAAAGAGATAGAAAACGACCTAGGAATAGTCGAGCCCGGCTGCGGGGATCTCACCAAATGGGCGAGAGAGGGCGTCCTGCTTCTCAACACGACCCTCACCGTGAGGAAAGGCGCCGCGAACTCACACGCGTCGTGCGGCTGGGCGTGGTTCACGGACAGTGTGATAAAGCTCGTGTCGGACATGACGGAGGGCAACGTCTTCATGCTCTGGGGAAACAACGCGAGGACGAAGGTCCCCCTCATAGACCGCTCGAAACATCTCGTACTGGAAACCGTGCACCCCTCGCCTCTTTCCGCGTACAGAGGTTTTTTCGGCTGCGGGCATTTCTCCAAAGCCAACGAATACCTCGAGTCGCACGGCAAAACTCCCGTAAACTGGGATCTCAACTAAACTGCAATCATAAATTTACCCCGCGGCAAACGGGGTTTTTCGTGTGTAATAAAAGCCCGGGACTTGGCCCGGGCGGGTTTCACTGTTCGATTTTTTCTACTGACGTCAGCGTGAATCCGACGCCGTCCAAAGCCACTTTTATTTCGTCTTCCGACGGCTCCTCCGTGCAGCGTAAAATTCCGTATCCTTTGGAGAATTTCACGTCCGCGGAGACCACGCCGTGCACCGCGGTGAGGGTGTTTTCCGCTCGCTTCGCGCATTTGTCGCAGCACATGCCGTCTATGACCACCTTTATCTTCACGCCCTTGCGTCTCAGCATCGCTTTATCCCCTTGAACTTGTATCCGGCGTTCTCTATGGCAACCCTTATGTCGCCTTCCGCCGCGCCGTCGCCGTAAACCTTGGCGGAATCGGTCTCGAGACTGACGTCCACTCCCGTGACCCCGGGAACGGCTGAAAGTGCGTCCGTGACTCTCTTCACGCAGTGCTCGCACATCATGCCCTTTATCCTGACCGTCCTGAAACTTTCGCAGGCGGCCTCCGCTTCTTCATCAACCGTCGAAACTTCCGCATGCGCGAAACGCCTGTTGCGGTATCTGAGAAGCCGCAGCGCGTTGCAAACGACGAAGAGCGAGGACACGCACATGCAGGCCGAGCATATTATCGGGCTGAACGAGAACCACTTCGAGAACACGCCCGCCGCGACGGGTATCATTATAATGTTGTAGAAAAATGCCCAGAAGAGGTTCTCCTTGATGTTCCGCATTGTTGCGCGCGACAAGTCGAACACCGTGTCGAGGGTCCTGAGGTCTTCGCTTAAGAGCACTACCCCCGCCGAGTCTATTGCGACGTCTGTTCCGGCGCCCATGGCTATCCCCACGTCTGCCTCCTTGAGGGCCGGGGAGTCGTTTATGCCGTCGCCCACCATGGCGACGCAGCCGCCTATCGCCTGAACGTTTTTGACCGCGGAAAGCTTGTCCTCCGGAAGAATTCCCGCCGCATAGTCCTCTATTCCCACCTCTTTGGCGATGGCTCCCGCGGCGAGTTCTTCGTCGCCCGTGAGCATGGCTACGCGCATGTCCCTCGCCTTGAGAAGCTCTATCGCCTCCCCGGAGCCTTCCTTGACGGTGTCGGCGACCGCTATTATCGCTACTACCCTGCCGTCTTCCGAAAGATACAGAACCGATTTACCCTGTCTGGAAAGCCTTGCGGCGTCGTCTTTTACCTTTCCCCTGACGCCTCCCACGAACGCCTCGTTCCCTATACGGTAGAACTTGCCCTTGTACGAGGCCTGGGCCCCGCGCGCGACGGTGTACTCGTAGTCCGTGACGGGGGCACCCTCACCCGCGTAGTCCACTATGCAGCGTGCGAGAGGGTGGTTGCTGTTTCTCTCTATCCCGGACGCTATGAAAAGGGCGTCCTCTTTTTTATACCCGTAAGTCTCTATGTCGGTGAGCTCCGGTTTCCCCTTCGTGATGGTGGCGGTCTTGTCCAAAAGTACGGAGTTTATCTGTCCGAGCTTCTGCATGCACTCGGCATCCTTGTAGAGTATCCCCATCGACGCGGCCTTGCCCGCGGACGTCATTATCGCGACGGGCGTCGCGAGGCCCAAAGCGCACGGGCACGATATCACGAGCACGTTGATGGCGTAGGTCATGCAGTGTTCCTGCACGTATCCCCCGTCTATGAGGAACCACACGAGGAACGTCACGACCGCCAGGACGAAGACGAGCGGGACGAAAATCCCCGCTATCCTGTCAGCGAGCTTCTGTATGGGTGCCTTGGAAGTTCCGGCCTCCCTCACCATGTCTATAATCCTGGAAAGAGTGGTGTCCTCCCCGACTTTGTCCGCCCTCACCTTTATGTTCGCGCTTTTGTTGAGCGATGCGCTGCAGACCTCGTCCCCCTCCGTGATTTCCACCGGGAGCGATTCGCCGGTTATCGCGGATTTGTCCACGAAGGACGACCCCTCTATCACGACGCCGTCCACGGGGATGTATTCCCCCTGCTTCACTATGACGACGTCCCCCACGGCAATGTCTTTTGTCTTCACCTCGAACTGTCTGCCGTCCTCCTCTATCGTGACGCTGTCCGGCGCGAGTCTCGAAAGGTTCTCGAGCTCCCTTCCCGTCCTCGCCTTGGACTTTTCCTCAAGCCACTTGCCTATGTCCACGAGCGCCAGAATCATCGCCGCGGCCTCGTAGTACACGTTCATACTGTAGTGAGCCCAGCCGGGGTGTTTCGTCCCGTACACGCCCACGAAGCAGAGAATCGTCATGACGAACGAGTATATGAAGGAGATGCCGGAGCCGAGGGACACCAGCGTGTCCATGTTGGGTGACTTATGAATGAGCGCGAAAAAACCCCGCACGAAGTACTCCCTGTTCACGACGACTACCGCGAGAGAGAGCACAAAAAGATACAGACAGTACCACTGCGGATAATCCATGGGGTCGAGATGTCCCAGCGGGAAATTGTTCCCGAGACTGTCGGCTATCATATACCCCATGGCGACGTACATCAAAGGAAACAGAATGACGACGGACACGATGAAACGGACGAGAAGGGTTCTCTCCCTCCTGTCCGCGCCTTTTGGAATCTCCGTGCCGCGGTATATCCCGTATCCGAGAGACATCACCGTCTCGAATATCTTCTCCTCGCTGACCTCTCCCTCGTCGTATTCGATTTTCATGGATTTGCCCATAAGGGAAACCGACACTTTTCTGACCCCGGCAAGTTTTCCCACGGCTTTCTCTATGCCGAGGGAACACGCAGAGCACGTCATTCCCGTTATGGAGTAGGTATTCGTCATTCCTTAAAGCTCCTTGTCGTCCGAAAAAATTATATGCTTTTTGTTTCGGACATGTCAAACTTTACCGCGGTTAAGTCAAACAATCACCGGATGGAAACACGCCACATCATGTCGTCTGAATTTGAATAAGTAAATCGTCTGAATTTGAATAAGTAAATCGTCTGAA
>JAJQAK010000130.1:12699-15499 GCA_021203845.1 Clostridia bacterium
TGAATTTGAATAAGTAAATCGTCTGAATTTGAATAAGTAAATCGTCTGAATTTGAATAAGTAAATCGTCTGAATTTGAGCAAATTAGATTGCGGAAAACAAACCGATGTGATAAAATGTAAAAATCGGAGGTGATCATGAGCAAAACTGTTATCCCGGAACAATACAAACCGAGAATTATAGACGACGAGCTGGAGGATTGCTTAAAAACATTCGGAGCCATTCAAATTACCGGGCCTAAATGGTGCGGAAAATCGTGGACCGCATCCTATCACAGCAACAGCGAGTTCCTACTGCAAAGCGCAAACGACAACTTTAATAACAGTCAACTTGCCGATATGTCCCCAAGCTTGGTTTTGGAAGGGGAAACACCCAGACTCATAGACGAATGGCAGGACGTGCCAAAACTTTGGGATGCAGTAAGGTATGCCGTCGACAGCCGAGGTGCAAAGGGTCAATTTATCTTAACCGGATCGTCTTCGCCCAAAAATATAAAACTCATGCACAGTGGAGCTGGCAGAATCGAGCGGCTCAAAATGCGAACCATGTCTTTATATGAAACAGGGGATTCGGACGGATCGGTTTCCTTACAGGAACTCTGCAACGGACATATAAACGAGCATTTAGCGGAAAACATGACTTTGGAGAAATTGGCTCATTTCATCGTTCGTGGCGGGTGGCCGGGCAACCAGGACGAATACGCAAATGTGGCAAGAATGCCCAAATCCTACGTTAACGCAATACTTGACTGGGACACAAAAAATACAGACGGAATAAGATATAATAAACATAACCTGTCTTTATTGCTTAAGTCGCTAGCACGAAACGAAAGCACGACCGCCACTCTAAAAACATTGCAAAGAGACATTATCGGGGATCCGGAATATCGGGGCAAAGGAACATCAGACAGCGAAATTGCCACAAGTACGATATCGCAATACCTTGATTTCTTAAACCGCCTTTATGTCACAGAAAACATGCCGCCGTTTGCCATAAACATGCGTTCGCCGGCACGTGTGAAACAGGCCGAAAAGTTGCATTTTTGCGACACATCTCTCCCATGCGCAATCATGGAGGCGACTCCACTGAAACTGATAAACGACCTAAATACATTCGGATATCTGTTTGAGGCACTGTGCGAACACGACCTCAGAATATATGCGGAGTCCTTCGGGGCCAGTCTGTACCATTACCAAGATCATGCCAATCATGAATTAGATGCGGTAATAGATCTCCCTGATGGCAGATGGTGTGCTTTTGAAATTAAGTTGGGAACCAACCATATTCCGGCCGCCGTGGACAATCTTTTAAACGTAAGTGCCTACATAGAATCACATGAAGGAAAGAAACCTTCCGAACTGTGTGTGATATGCGGAATGTCGGGCGCCGCATATCGTTTGAGCAACGGGGTGTTTGTTGTGCCAATCACCTCGCTTAAACCGTAAAGCCTCCTTTCCGACATCAAAGAAAATTAGACCTTGGAGAAAACTCAATGGCAATACATCTTGAAAACGTAAAATGGTATCCGGAAGACAGGGAGTCCAATCTTATCGACCTTCTGCAGAATGCCGAAGCAAAGGAAATCATCACGCTGTCGGACGGAAAGAGACAGAAACTGGAATGCAGAAAGATAGACGTCCTGGAAATGTACCGCAGGGTGTACGCCGTATTGAAAGTCGACGAGCCCGTGGATTACCTTCCCGCGCCCACGTCAATCGTGTTCCGTCTCATGAGAGAAAACGGGGAATTTTATCTCGAACTCGAGAAGGACACCAAGACGACGACGGAGGTCCTGGACGAGTGCGTCATCAGAACAGTGAAGGGAGATAAAGGCGCAAAATCGTTCGAACACATCTTCCCGAAAGGCGAAACGGGAACGAAGACCGCATATGCGTATGAAATGCTGCTGAGCGTTGAGGACAATCCGGAGGGCATCGTGGAGATTCCCGACGCCGCCGGGAGGAAACACCAATACGGGATAGTTTACACGGCATGGAGAAGAAGAAGGCTCTACTGCATCCTGACACGCATCATGGACAAGAAAAAGGATAAACACGGAGACGACAAGGTCTACTACGTGGACGAAACGGACGGCGAGCCGAAATTCACGGTCGAAACCGACAAAAAATCATCCGACGATATTTTCGGGCTGTACCTCGACATGCTTGACGGCATCGTGGGCCCGGCGTTCAACGCCATGCTAAAGGCAACGGACCCTTATCACAAAGACGATTACTACGAAGACGAAGACAATGGCAATATGTACATATGCACGGGGTGCAGGGAAGAAATAGTCGAAGAGGAAGACGAAGACGGGGATCCGATTACCGAGAACGACATCCTCAAACTGCTTGACGGGAGGGAGCTTCTGGGGCCTATCATGCTGATGCCGGAAGACGACTACGGCGACAATCTGGACGAAGAGAAAATTGCCGCAATCGAGTACGAAGGGGATATGTACCTTATCTCCGAGCCGATAGAAGTGCGGATTATAGACCGCACCGTAACGGATGAAAACGGCGAAAAACAAAGAGAATTCGAGCTCGACTATCACGAACTGGGCGGGACGGACATCTTCAAAATTGACAAAGGGGATGACTCGTCTGAACTGATAAAGTCGGACGATGCCGAGCTCAAATACCTGCTGTACGACGAATATCTGACGCAAATCATGAGCGACGATACGGATTGACCGGTGTCGCAAGTTTAAAGATCCCGGAGGCAAAACAGAAAATGCTGGATTTCTACAACATAAAATGGTACCGTGAAGACGAAGACGGCGATCTTTTGGACTTTCTTCG
>JAJQAK010000146.1 GCA_021203845.1 Clostridia bacterium
CTGAGTTATTCTCCATCTGCAAACGGAGTTAAGCCTCTCTGCGGACAACGCGGCTACCCCTAGAGTACTTCCCTGTCGGGCCACTTTTCGCATCACTCCTCCGCTTCGCTTACAAGACTTATGGTGGAAAAGGTGACAGAGAACTTCTCCTCCATGTCGAAGTCTTCCTCCTGCATGATAACTTCTCCCGTCGGAACGCAGTTGCCGTCCTCATCCCTTATCAGATTGCCGTCTCCGTCCTCCGCGTAAACAATCTCCTCGGTTACAACGGTCTCGTTCCACGTCACAGTGAAATCAAACAAATCCGGCGGAGTCATCTCCGTTCCGTCGGGGTAGTGACCGGTAAGGCGAAACACAAGATACATATAATCACCGTCGAAGTATTCATTATCGGGGCTGCCGTCGTTTTTTAAAGTCTTCACTTCTGTACCGCGTAGGACAACAAACGATATCGTGCTCCCCACGGGGACATAAATCTTTAGCGTGACGTAATCATCGCCCTCTTTTGCACCGACGCCGTACCATGTGGCCACATCGGCGGTCATACGTGACGATGTTCCTCCTATCCGGTAGATAACGTTACCTCCCGAGCTGAGACTAGGAGAGACCGTGAAATCGCAACCGGAAAAATATCCGTCATTGAGCACCAATGCGGCTGCGTCATCGGAGTCGGTGAGATCGGGCACATAGATTCTGCAAACCGTGCCCTCGGGATATTCGAACTCACCCGATGATGTATCGGTGATTTTGTTGCCACACGCGCTGAAACCCAACACAGATATCATAGCGAAAACAGCGACAAAAATAAAACACGAAAGGCCTGCCATCTTTTTCTTCATTATAATATATTCTCCGTATTGCCGCCGACCGTCGCGGCGTTTTGTTACGTCTCAATTATAACTGTCCAAAACAGTGATGACAAACATTTGATGTGAAATACCCATCTTTTGAGGAAGTGGTCCTGAATATGGGATTAAATGTAATGAGTCGGAGTTCATGTCGGTGTTTGCCCAGTTGAACGGATAACCTCCGGAGGTCAAACAACCAAGCTATTTAGCGAACCTCCGGCCCATTGTATCGAACATGACGCTGATTTTCCCGGTTAGTTTCAACATGCAAAAAAACGCCCCACCCGGATCTGCCGGAAAAGGCGTTTTTCAAAGAAGTTTGACTTGGAACTGATTTATTCTCCCCATGCAAGCGGATCCAATGCCGCCCGGTGAACAATGTCACTCGTTTACGTTACCATCGCCTTCGGGGCCACTTCCTTCAGATTCTCCCTCGGGTTCTTCCCCTGCCTCTCCGGCCAATGCTATGTCGGTGAAAGATACATAGAATGTCTCTTCCATATCGACGTCCTCCGTATAGATCTCGACTTCGCCCGTCGCGATGTATTTGCCTTCCTCATCCTGTTCATATATAATCTGCTCTCTTTCGACGGTCTCTGTCCACGTTACCGTAAACTCGTACATGTCCGGAGGAGTTATCTCCGATTCGTCGGAGGCATAAACTCCGGTGAGACGGAACACAAGGAACAGATAGTCGCCGTCGAACTGGTTGGCGTCGGCATCCTCTTCATTGGTGTAAGACTTGTACTCCTCGCCGTGCGAGACGAAGGATATCGTGCTTCCTTCGGGAACGTAAATCTTAAGCGTGACGTAATCGTCGCCCTCTTGAGCGCCCGCGCCGAACCATCCTGCAATTTCCTCCGTCATCTGAGACGAAGTACCGTCGATCAAATACACGGCTTCCCCGTCTCCGTTGACCGTCTGCGTTACCGTGAAGTCGCAGCCGGCGAAATATCCATCGCCGAGTGCCATGGCCGCGGCGTCATCGTCATCGCTGAGATCCGGAACGAACACCCTCATAATGGGAGTACTGCCGCTACCACTGCTGCTATTGTTGTCGCCGAACTTGGTCACTTCTTTAGCATCATCGTAGCTGCAGGCGGTGAATCCGAAAACCGCTATCACGGCGAAAAGAACGACAAATACGAAAGCCGAAAGGCCCGCTATCTTTTTCTTCATTATGTATTCTCCGTATCGCGTCGCTTCCCGCGGCGCCCTTTGTTACATCTAAATTATAACTTCGCAAGACGGTAATGGCAAACGTTTGATGTGAATTATTATCATTACCCGCTCCATTTTCTTCGCCGCCCGCAAAAGTGTCGCACGTTTTTTTGAATCAAGGTAAAAGTCATTTCCTTCCGAGCGAACAAAGATATTCCTCCACATTGACGTAGCTTATGCTGCCTTCCTCTGCGGACTTTCCGCGGTATATGACGTATCTTCCGAGAATCTTCCCGTAGGCGAACTCCGTAAGCCTACACTTTGTTTCGTCCGCAAGGTGTCTGTACTGTTCGGGGACAATCTTGTCGCTGTGCTTTACCTCGTATATCCTGCACGTCCTTGGTGTGGTCTTGTATGCCACGACCATGTCGAACTCGCCTCTTTCGAACTGCAATTTGAAAACGTCCGCCTCGTCTTTGGGTACCGCCAGCCTCGTCTCCAAAAGTACGATTTCCTCCGTCATGCGGCCTCGGATTTCGTCAAGCATCAGCTCCCTGACGGCGGCCTTCTCGTCTCCGGAAAGCTCGTCAAACGTCTCGTCTCCCGTGAGTGCATCCACGAGCGCGCCCGCCTGCGCGTAGCGGAGTCCCGGCTGCGACACCACGGTGAGCGACAGCCTGCCTGCAGAAGACGCACCGCCTCGCATCTCCCTCAGCGTCCTTACCTCTATGTCGTACACGAGGTCGAGAAGACGAAGATACTGTCCGATCTCCTCCGCCTCAACCTCGGTGACGGAAACCATGCGCTCTTCCGGGTTAAGAATGTCGAGGAATTTTCTGAGTCTCTCCGTCACGGCCTCCCTGTCGACCCTGTCAAGGATGTCGTCCCCTCGCTTTCTCGGAATCTGTGCCGAGCTCGCGAGGTCATGTGACACAAACCGTCTCGTGAGAACGTCGACGGTGAACCTATGGTTCATGTCTTCCACAACCCTGTTTATCGCACTGGTGAGCTCTCCTTGCTGGTAGAGGTCCCACAGATGCCTGAAATGTCCGCCGTGCTCATAGTTTCTGAGGGAGTTCTGTATGTTCTCCGCTATTGCGGTGTCGACGTATTTTTTCGTTTCCGTGGCGTCACCGTTGTAATTTGTCCCGCTGGGGCTCATCGTTCCGCCGAAACGTATGTACTCGTCGATGCCCTTCACTCCGAGGACGCCCTCGAACTCGCGGTACGGAATGAATGTGGTGTGCAGAAAACTGCACCTGTCGTACAGTTCTTCGTCGGCGGACAGCTCGAATCCGAGCGAATCCGTGCCGGACAGGACGATTTTCATCCCCCCTGCCGCATAGATGTCGGAAAGAAGGGACGCGCCGTCTATGAAGTCGTCCATGAACGTGGCCTCGTCGACAAATATGTACCTGAAGCCCCTGACGCGGAGTATCTTAAGGTCGTGGTTGAGTTCGGCAAGGGTAACTCCGTGCCTGGCAATCTTGATGTATGCGCACCTCTCGAAGTAATCGTCCGTCATATCGTCTATGAGCTGCCACATCAGCGTCGTCTTTCCGGTCCTTCTTAGCCCGTAAAGAATGAACACCCGGCACCGTTCGTCGCCGTACACGAACTCACTCAGCTTTTCGTAGCACTCCCTTTTTACGAAATGTCCCGCCTTCTCCGTCATGTCCGCGAGCTCGTACCCCGTCACAATCTCCGTCATGTATTCCGTGTTCTCCTTTCGGAGCTTCACCGACGCATCCTCAGCGGCGGAAATGGCGCTTAGTTCTTTGAGCCTTTTTTCGAGCGTTCTGCGTCTTGAAATCTTCTCTCTCACGTCTTCCAGCTCGGACGGTTCGACGGGTATTTCGACGAAGCCGTTTTCGGTCTTGATTCTTCTGTAATAGTAGGTCTTCCCGTTCGCATTCTTTTTTACCATGTTCCCCTGCGGCAGGCCGAAAAGCTCCTCCCTGACCGTGGCGATTTCTTTTGATGTTTCGGATTCCATACTTTTCACCCCCTGATAAAAGTGTATCACTCAGGCAGGAAAATTACAAGTATGTAAAATAGGAAAAAGTAACAAAAAATAGGAATTTTGCACAAAAATAAAGACCCGGGTCATGACACCGTGACCCCGACATAAAAAAGGGAGGCGTGCCCCCTTCTTAAGTGCTATTGTTCACTATGTGCCGTTCGGAAAAATCAGTCCGTCTCCTTACGCGACCACACGACTATTTCGCCGTCGTCGTAGTACCAGTGACTCCCGTCCGCAACTTCAGAATCGGAGTAATAGTATATTGTGGCACCGGTAAGTGCGCTGTTCCCCAATATGCTTATTAAAATTTTATTCCAGTCATCCTTCGTCCCGGCGTAGTACACTGTCTTAAGCGAAGTACATCCGGAAAACCCGTTATACTTCACTGTCGTGAGCGATGTAGGAAGAACTATGCTCTCGAGCGCGTCGCAGCCGTAAAAGGCGTCCTCTTCTATCACCGTGACGCCCTCGGAAATCACTAGGCTCGTGATGGTGTGACAGTTGTAAAACGCGTACTCGTATATTTCGTAGGTAAAATCTGTTTTCGGCAAAACAAGGTCCGTGTCGCTCCCGATATAGCCCATGAAATAATGGTCTCCGTTTTCATCGTCGCCGTCGATGTAAAACATGTATCCGTCGTCCGTCATGGTGAGCCTGCTATCCTCGTCGGGACTCGTATGGACGACGAGCGCGTAGTCCGCGACATACCCGTTGGCGGTACTTCCGGCCGTTATGCCGAGTCCCGCCAAATCGTAAACTTCGACAAGTTTGTAACAATTCTTGAACGCGCTGCCTCCTATCGAAGTGACGTTTTCAGGAACGGTAATGCTCGTGAGGCCGTAGCATTGGTAAAACGCCGAACTCCCGATGCTTTCCAAAGTGTCGGGAAGCTTTATGTCGGTCAGAGAGTAACAGTTATAGAACGCGGAGCTTTCGATGCTTTTCAGCTTATCGGGAAGCGTGATGCTCTTGAGAGAATAACAGTTGTAGAACGCGCTCGAAGGAATGCTGGTCACGGAGTCGGAGAACACCAGACCGTCGCCGGTCCATGAATAGCAGGCGTAAAACGCTCTGGTGTCGATTTTCTCAATCGGCTTGACGAACGCGATTTCCTTCAACGACGTACAGTTGCTGAACACATAAGAACCGAGACTCGTGACGTTCTCCATTCCCTCGACTTTTTCGAGAGACTCGCAGTAGTAAAACGTCTCGTATCCGAGCTCGGTCACACCTTCGGGAATATATATCTCCGTAAGCGATGAGCAGTGGGTAAATGCGTCATCCCCTATCTCCGTGACGCCGTCCGGTATATCCAAAGTCGTCAGGCCGGAGCAGTAATAGAAGGCCTTTTCGCCTATATATGTCACCGAATCGGGAAGATTGATTTCCGTCAGCATCGAACAGTCGTAGAAAAAGCGGTCGACGGCGTCTCCGCCCGTAATGGTGACGCTCGCAAGTTTCGAGGGAAAATAGATGTCGTAATAGTTGTTCTTCGTGACGGTCGAGTCTGTGAAGACCTGCTTGGCTTTGTAAGCGTTCGAGGGGGTGTTCCCGTAATTTGTAGTCGTCTGGAAAATATGACCGAGAACGCACTCCGCCTCCCCGTAACGCGCGTCGGCGTGTGCACCGGCGTAAGGCAGCGTGAGAGAGGTCATTGCGTAGCATTCGCCAAACGCCCCCTTTCCTATCTCCTCGACTCCCTCTTCCACAACCACGGTCTTAATCTTGGAACACTTCAAAAACGCGTAGGTTCCTATCGATTCGACGTTGGACGTGAAGTCCAGCTCCGTTATCGCCGTGCACTCACTGAATGAATGATCTCCTATCGTCAGTTCGGCGGCGTAGTTTTCTCCTCCGAAGGTCACCGACTCGATCGCCTTGCAGCCGCTGAACGCATAGTCGCCTATCGACGCCGTTTTCGCCTTGGACGCGAGCGACTTCATCCCTTCGGCGTAGGTCACTCCGTTTCCCTCATCCCCTGTCTTTCCGAAATTTACCGAGGTAAGTGATGAGCAGCCGGAAAAGGCATAGTCGCCTATCGAATCGACGTTTTCCGCGAACTCGAGTTCAGTAAGAGACGTACACCCCTCGAAAGCATAATTCCCTATCGACAATCTCGCCTCAAAGTCTCCGCTGCCGAAGTTCACAGACTCGAGAGCCGTGCATCCGGAAAACGCGTAATCCCCTATTTCCAAAACCCCTTCGCCTATCTCGAGCGAAGAGAACGACGCGCCGTCCTCCGTAAGATTATCCGGCACAATCACGGGCAGACCGTTCACGCCCGATATGACAAGCGCGTCGGCATCCGGGTCAACGTAGATAAGCTCATAATACGTGGTCTCACCCATGGAATCGGTCACCGGCTCGTACAGCGAGCTATATTCGTCCGTCATCACGCCGCCGCCCTCATCGGCCTCCCACACTTCGTGGTCGACCTCATAAGTGATATCTTCGTCGTCCGGCTCATCGGGCTTATCGGCTGCATCTGCTTCGTCGGATTTTTCATCGTCGCCGGATTCGGTATAGCCGTCCTCGGTATAATCATCTTCGTCTGCGGCGTTCTCGTCTTCACCCGTCTCCGACTCACAGGTCTCATCCGTTCCGAGCTTGGGAACGTCTTGAGCTTTGATCTCCATCTTTATCGGAGGATCGCACGCGGACAGCGCCAAAGCCGCGCACAAAGCTATTACGACCGCCGGCACGGCGATGAATTTCAAAATTTTTCTGCTTTTCATGCTGGAATGTCCTCCGTGTCCGGCGTCGCTTCGTCGGCCCATGCCACAGGGCGGTAATTTTCGTCCCAGTGCCAAAAGTCGCCGTCAACGTCCGGCTCCTCGTCACTGTAATAGTACACGGTGCTTTCAAGAAAAGAAGTGTTATGGTTATTTACGGTGTTGTAAGTTTTGTCCAAAAGCTTGTTCCAGCTCTCTTCGTCTCCTCCGAAATAGACTCTCTCGAACGCGTTGCATAGATAAAAGGCGAACATGTCAATCTTGTCGACTGTGTCGAGTATTATAAGGTATTCAAACGAGGAGCAGCTGCCGAATGTGTACTGTCCTATGTAGGATATGTGTCCCGCGAGGGTGACGCAGACGAGACTCGAACATCCGTTGAACACATGCGAACCGACGCTGGTGCCTTCTTTTTCGTTGCCGCGGATAACTGCGCTCGTGAGAGATTTGCAGCTTCTGAAGACTCCTTTGTTCATTGTGACGACGGACGACGGAATCTCAACCGCGGTAAGCCCGTTGCACGAATTGAATGAATACTTTCCCATCGTGACGAGAGAGTCGGGAAGCTCCAGTGTCTCGAACGGACATTTGTAGAACGCCCACATTCCTATCTCCTCCAAAGACCCGGAGAGCGTAAGACTCTCCATGGCCGTGTCTCCCGAGAACGCGTAGTCGCCTATTTTCGTCACGGTGTCAGCCATAACGACCGTCTCGAGCGCCTCGCAGCCCGCGAAGGCACACTTGCCTATCGACGTCACGCCTTCCTCTATGGTCAGAGATTTGAGCGTCGTGTTGGACGTCAGAACCGTGATTGCGTCCTCCCGGTCCCTCACGTCGCCCATGAGCTTGTCCGCGACGGAAACGGGCACGCCGTACACGTCTCCGGGTATCACAAGGTCTTCGACTCCTTCCGCCACAGCCGTAAATGAGTACGACATGATTCCCCACTCGACGCCGTCGTCGCCGTCGGTTTCGCCGTACACGGGCGTGTACACGGACCCGTACGCGTCGGTCATGACGTCGCCGTCCGCCTCCAGCGGCCAGAATCTTCCCCGGTTTTCGTCATAGGAGTCATCGCCTTCGCCGCCGTCCGTATACTCCGCGTCGTCAAAATCATCGTCGTCGTAAGATTGCTCAGCGTCAGCATCTCCGCCGACGGCACCCTGCCCGAATCCGGAAACGTCAGCCTGGGTGTATTTGCAGTCAAACAAAAAGAAAATCGCCACGATAATCGCCATCAGCACGGTGATGGCCGCAACGATTCCGAGATATTTTCTGAGCTTTTTTTTGTCCATATGGCGTCACCTTGCCGTACGTACGGCTCCGTTTTCGTGAAGTTCTGATGTCGCGAACCCGCACGGAAGTTAGAACTTTGTTGAGGTGCCGCGGTATTGTGGGGGGTTAATATCAAAAGCGTGCAGAAAACCATCCGTCCGACAGGTTCAACGTCAAAAAAGCAGTCAACTCGGCGAGAAATGACCTGCCAAGCAAAAAGTTACTCGCACTTTTTTCAGTATACAGCAGCCCCCCCCCGCGTCAATCAGACATACGTTAATTTTAGCTGACCAGCGCAAAAATCACGTTTTTGTTTCATTTTACCTTTGCTAATACCCGCTCATACACCGAACTGACCGATACGTTTCGGGAGAAGAAGACTCGAACCCGGATTCCGAAACGAATTCATGTCGTAAAGCCATGTATCATACATCCATGACAAACCGGGATCGAATATCTATTCGGGCGAGACGCATTTCCAAGACGCAGGGCAGCGAGATTTCACGCGAACGCAAAAAACCCGGCTTTACCCGGGTCTGCATTTCTAATGTGTATCGGCCTTGATTTATATCGCGGATCCCGAACGACGAACCGTTTCGGTTATCACAGGAGTTTTTCCGTGACTCTGCAAAAGAACCCCGCGTCCCAGTCGTCGAGAACCGACATGTCCTTGACGAAATTCGCAAGGTCGCTTTTAGCCGACTCGAAGTCAATCTCGGCAAATTTCTTCTCGAGCATTCCGACAAGCGATTCCTTCGTCAGCGATAACCCCTCGTCCGCGCGACCGGAGAAAATCATGACGTTTTTTAAAAGCTCCATGTTCACTGGAACATCTTTCGACAGAAAGAAAAGATAGTCGTAAAGGTCTCTCCCCTTCATACGGTTTTTCCAGCCTCTCGACAGAACGGCATCTATCTTGTTCGCGAACATGGAGGGCATGTCGTACAGTCTCGCTTCGTGTATATACGGCGTTCTCTTCGGAATAAGCTCGTATGCCGCCCCTTGGGGAGGGTTGACGTTTATCTCGAACTTTACGCGCGTGACCTCGTAAGGGCTCACCGATTCCTCGAAGTCATTAGAAAAAAATAGCATGACAAGTTCCTTTGTGTTTCCCTTGGCGACGGCAACCCTGATGTTTCCCTCTTTTTTGTTCTTTTCCTCCACCGCGAAGTTCATGTCGAAAAGCGCGAGTGTAGCCCGGAGTTCGTCGAAATAGTCGGAAAGTCTGAATGACTCGTCCGGCAACATCAGAGAAAAATCCAAATCCTCGGAAAACCTGTCGAGTCCGTGAAATATTCGGAGAGCGGTACCGCCGTAAAACGCGGCCTTTTTGAAAAACCCTCCCCTGTAAAGGCCGTAAAGTATTATCTCCTGCACGACTTCGCGGTACGCGGCTCTCATCTCGGTCGGACCGTTAAGGCCGTATTTTTTAAGCATGTCGTCGAGGATGCTTCTCACCTGGCTGTTCATCGCCGCACACCTCCCTTCTTCACGAGTTTTGCTAGACAGTTAAGATTGTTGCTCCCGTACAAAGGCGCCAGTGCGAGCAAATCATTTGCGTCCAGTGCCCAAAAATCTTCTTCCTCAACCCTAAGGTCCTCGAAAAGCATGTCGGATATGTCCTTCACGCTTCTCACCGGCGGCATGGTGTACAGCTTGTCGCAGAGGGCCTTTTCCGGCGTCGCTATGATGTACGAATAGTCGCCGAAATCTTTCGGAATCAGCCCCTTTGGATATGCCGCGGACGGGACGTCCCTGTAGCTGAAATTGCCGAATGCATTCCGGACGGTCTTCGTCTTTCTCTTGTTGCATGTCGCCGAAGAATAGCAGAACACGCCCTCCGGTATGAGGTCGTACTCGCTCAGCGCGAAATCGAACGACAGATAGGAAGGACTGAAGATGTATCCCGCAAGGTATCTTCCGTCCGTGTGCTGGTCGGTTTCGTAGATTCCGTGCGAGACTTTCGTGAGATTCCCGCACGCCACCTCCCGGGCGATTTTCCCCTTCCAGTTCGAATAGGACCCGTACTTCTTTTGCAACTGACTCATAAGCATTATCATTTTTGTTTATTTGCTCCTTATAGTTTTATTTTACAGCACTTTTAGGAGCATGTCAACACATATTATTACATTGTTAGATTCTTACTCGGCGCAAATTACGTTTACACAAAATAAAATTGTCTATTTGCATTTCATAGAACTACTAAAAAGCACTTTGAGCAGCAAAAAGTCTTTCATCATACAAGAAATACGCCGATGTAAACTTTCATCTTAACCTTGACAATACGCAAGTTGATTTTCGCCTTGTCTTTGACAATGCGCAACTTGGCTGCAAAACTATCACAGGAACCTTGTCACCCCGTATTTCCCGCTGAACGCTATTCCGGCCACAAGGACGTCGGTCTCACCTTTAAAATCCCGCGCCGCATTTGTCGCCAGCTCCTCTGCCATCCTGTCGAGTTCATTCTCATCCAATTTCCCGTCGTAAAAAGCGTAACCAATGACGACGTTCGGAATATTGTAGCCCTTTCTCTTCGGCTTCATAATCATGCGGTATCTCGCGTCCCCCAGTTTTTTACCCGAGACGAAACGGTAAACACAGCTCAGCTTCACATAAACGCCGAACATTTTCCTGTGATAGTAAGCGTGGCTGAACTTTTCTCTCCGTTCTCGCGCCCGGCGCATCTCGTCCTCCACGGATATGTCCGCCATAACTCTTCCGACATGTCGATACCTTTCCTGCTCGGCGGTAAGCGCGGGATAATGTTTGAAATAATCTGAATAGTCGGGATATTTCCCACAATAGCTGCACATTTCGTGGTAAAACAGCCGGGAGACCTCCTCGTTGACGAGTTCTACCCGCACCTTTTTGCCGGCTTTCGCAAGTTTCCGCGCGTCGGACACGGCCTTCCCGTAATCCGCGCCGCCGGGAAGGGCGAACCTCAGGTATCCGGAAGTCATCATGACGGAATAGATGTTTCTGATGTCTAAAACCTCCTCCGTGGAAAGTTCCTCCGGAACCCTCACGAGGATCTTCTCCCCCTGAAATAGCCTTATCATGTCGAACATTACATCGTGGTCCATGTGATTCAGAAGTTGTCTGAACTCTATCCCGTGCATCGTGTGGAACCAGTACGTCTCGCGAAGGTTCAAGTCGGACCAGACGTATTTCAGAACCGATACGGGGCACGCGAGCGGGGTATCCCCGTAGGTGTAGCCGCCGAAAAGCGATATGACCTTGTCGTAGTCCTCACCTATGCCATAGTAGTCGAGAAACTCCCTCACCTCGCCGTACTCGAAGCCCACGTACTTCGCAAACCTCCCGTCGTATATAGAGGACACCTCGATGTCCGAGTAGTTTCCGAAAATTTCCTTCATGGACACCGGCGGAATCGCCGTCATGACGGCGAACTCGAAATACTCGTTGCCGGCTACCGACTCCGTGAAGAAGTCTTTCATGTACACCGCCGCCTTGCGGTAGTACGAGCAATAGTATCCGCCGTGGAGATATGAGTCGAACTCGTCGACAAGTATTATCGGCTTCACTCCGTAGTGGTCGAAAAGCATCCGGGAAAGGACACGTACCGCCTTGACGACGTCCCGGTGGGGTACGGACTCATATCCGGGACAGGCAGTCATCTTTTATAGAACTCCCTGTCCTCCTTTCTCGTCCTCGGGCTGTCTCGAAGCTCGGAGTGCCGGCAAAACTCCTTCCTCAGCATGAACCTCGTGTATTCCTCACATTCTCCGAATCTCAGAGGCTTCTCCTCGAAAAAGTCAATAAATATAACCGGGAACTTCCCCTGCAGGGTCGTGTACTTTTCCCCGCACCGCCAGATTTTGAGATCTTTGAAATACACGGACGTGTCAGCGAACCTACCGTTCTTCTCGTCGGGCTTCCATACGTATTTCTCAAAAAAAACCTTCATCGTCCTCAGAAGAAGGCTCTTGCCGAACCTCCTCGGCCCGGTGAGATAGGTGACCTTCGCGTGCCAGTCCAGAAAATCCTTTATGAACAGCGTCTTGTCCGTGTAATAACCCCCGAGCGCTATGTCTTTGAACGGTGCGTCCAGGCGTATGTATTTTCTGCCCTCATACAAATCTTTCCTCGACATCGTCTTCCTCTCCTCCGACGGCTTTTTTCTCACTGTGCCGCCGTCACCGTCAATATATCACCGCGGGCGAAAAAAAGCAAGAAAATATGCGAACAATATTATTCTTAATTTTTTATGCAAATTTTTCCGTGATAGGAAAGTCTGAATGTTTTTATCAATATTGTTGACAAAACGCTGCCGAAACAAAGCCGTCCCCCTCGGAGAGCGGCGGTGACAAACCCGCATCATAGGGCGAAAGTCACCATTTCTCGGGAAGGACGTCTTCGCCGAAGTGCCAGAAAGGCCCCGCTTCCTCGGGCTCGACTTCGGAAAAGAAGAGAACGCTCGCTTCCGTCAGAGGCTCGTTGTTCGCGCCTATCTCGACGCTCTCCCAATCCTCCTCCGTGCCGGAAAAATATACGGTCTCGAGGGACGGGCAGTCGGAGAAGGCGTAGTTTCCCACGGACACAAGCCCGCTTCCCATGACGACGGCTTCGAGGGACGAGCAGTGTTCAAAGGTGTCGCTCTCTATCCTCGTCACGCCCTCCGGAAGGCTTATGAAGGTAAGGGATCTGCACGACTGGAAGGCGCGGTCGCCTATTTCGCAAAGCCCATCGCCGAGCGAGACGCTTTCAATGGATGAGCAGCTCGCGAAGGCATGGCTTTCCACGGACTTCGCGGCATCCGGGATTTCGATTCCCGTAAGGGACAAGCAGGCGTAGAACGCGTAGTCGCCCACGGACTCCACGCCGGAACCGAGAAAGACGTATTCCAGCGACGAGCACTCCGCGAACGCGTATTCTCCCACCAGCACGGCCGAATCGGGCACGGTCACGGACGATATTTCCGTCATATAATAAAACGCGTATTCGTTTATTCCGTAAAACCCCTCGCCCTCGGGGAGGGAAAGAGATGTGTCCGTCCCGTCGTATCCGAGAAGGAGGCACTCCTCTCCGTCGCCGTAAAAGACGTAGCCGTCCTCATAAGAGAGGAAGCTTTCGTGTTCTCTTTCGTGACAGACGTTTTTAGCGTAAAGAGCTATACCGCCGTTACCGTCGCCCCCTGGCTCTATTCCGAGCGCGGACATGTCACACACCTCCAAAAGTCTCCTGCACTCGAAGAACGCACCGTAGCCTATCGATGTGACGTTCTCGCCCACGGTCACGCTTGTGAGATACAGATCCCGCATGAACGCCCCGTCGCCTATGCTTTCGCATACGCTACCCTTTTCGGTCTCAACCGAGGTTATCTTGGGGACGCCGGAATAGCTGCTCAAAGCGAAAAGATTCGCGGGCACCCTCGAAGCACCTTTGCCTATGACGAAGGTTATTCCGCAGGCACTCTGTCCCGCGCCGTAAAACACCCTGTTGCCGCTCTGAAGGTCCTCTAACGCCACGGCGTCGAGACGGATACACTCAAGGCCCGTGCAGCCGGAAAAAGCGTAATTTTCAATCGTTTTGATTCCGCGGGGGATTGTGAGGGAGGATATCGACGAGCACCCGTCGAAGGCGTGTTCGCCTACGGTTTCCACCGTGTCGGGGATTGACACCGCCGTAAGGTCCGACCGTCCCGCGAACGCCCCGTCGTCGATGACTGTCACGGGATAGCCGTCAAATTCGGAGGGTATCTCAATCTCCGGTCCCGCGTCTTCCGAAAGCCCGCACACGCCGCAGTACGTCGAGCGTATAGCGAAAACAAGGCCGTCATGCGATTCTCTCGTCTTCGTCACATCTCCCTCCGCATCTCCGGCATCGGACTCCCCGGACTCACCCGGCTCGTCAATGTCCGGAAGAAGGTCTTCGTTGCCGATTTCCGGTCCGGTTTCAGGCTCCTTAAGGCCGCCGTCACTTTTTTCTTCCGAGGAAAAACATGCCGAAAGACCGTACAGAAGTACGGCCGATAGCAGCACGGATAAAATTGCTGTTCTTTTCCTTTTCATGTAAAGCCACTCCGCCCGATTCACCTCAAGAGAATAGCACAACCGAGCCTCAAGCGTCAAACTATAGAAGTGCTTAAACTTCACGGTCCTCGTTTCCCCCGAGTTTTGAAAATATTTGCCGTTTCGGTCTTGAATTTGAAAATTTAGGTGGTATAATTATCTGTGTCGGATATGTGCGAGACTGTCCGACACGGACAAATCAAAAAAATATTTTCGGAGGTTTTTTTTATGGCACTCGAGTCGGCAAAAAACATGCTGGAAAAGGCTCGCGACGGAAAATATGCCGTCGGACAGTTCAATATTAATAATCTGGAGTGGACGAAATCCATCCTTTTGACCGCGGAGGAATGCAAGTCCCCCGTCATTCTCGGCGTGTCCGAGGGCGCCGGCAAATACATGACCGGTTTCAAAACGGTGGCCGACATGGTCAAGGCCATGATAGAATGCCTCAACATAACCGTGCCCGTGGCTCTTCACCTCGACCACGGCACCTATGAGGGATGCTACAAATGTATCGAGGCGGGATTCTCGTCCATAATGTTCGACGGCTCGCACTTCCCCATCGACGAGAACGTCGCAAAGACGAAAGAGCTCGTGGCGGCCGCGCACAAGGCGGGACTTTCCATTGAGGCCGAAGTCGGAGCGATAGGCGGCGAAGAAGACGGCGTCATCGCGGCGGGCGAATGCGCAGACCCCGACGAGTGCAAGATGATAGCCGACCTCGGCGTTGACCTTCTTGCCGCAGGAATCGGAAATATCCACGGCGTATACCCTCCCACATGGCCCGGTTTGAGCTTCGAAACGCTCGAGAAAGTAAAGGCAAAAACGGGGAAGATGCCCCTCGTGCTTCACGGCGGCACCGGAATCCCCACGGACCAGATACAGAAAGCCATCTCCCTCGGCGTCGCGAAGATCAACGTCAACACCGAGTGCCAGATAGTTTTTGCAAAGGCCACGAGAGAATACATCGAAGCGGGCAAGGACAAAGAAGGGAAGGGCTTTGACCCCAGAAAACTTCTCGCGCCCGGCGCTCAGGCGATACGCGACCTTGTGAAAGAGAAGATGGGAATCTTCGGTTCGGTCGACAAAGCTTAGATCACGGAAAACTCGAATCGCCGTCACGGAAACGTGGCGGTTTTTTTTCGCGATTTCACCTTTGCACAGTTTGTATCGCCTCATACT
>JAJQAK010000104.1 GCA_021203845.1 Clostridia bacterium
AGATTAAGATGACGATTCCTGATAGGCCGAATAGCAAACACCAAAAATATGTTAGAGTATAGACGGAACAAGACGGAACAAGACGGAACAAGATGATACAGGAGAGACATGACAGCCATTAGTGACCAAGATGTGGACATGTGTGGCCATGATATAATTGCGAAATGCAATAAGCCCGGCTTTGAAAACCGGGCTGTTTTATCGGGCAATTCAATTTTGAGACGGCGTTGTATTGCAATGGGTGCGGAGCCCGCTGTATTCAGTCGGAGTATTTCGCGCGAAGCTCCAACGCGGCCTTCGTCATGTTGGCGAGGCTCGCCTCGGTTTCGGCACGCTCTCTCGTTTTGAGCCCGCAGTCGGGGTTCACCCAAAGCTTTTCTTTAGGAAGTTTTTCCACCATCTTTTCAAGGGCGGTCACAATCTCCTCTTTTGAGGGAACCCTAGGCGAGTGTATGTCGTACACCCCGGGGCCGACCTCGGTTTTGAAGTTGTTCTCTTTGAGAGAGTCGAGGATGAGAAGGTCGGAACGCGACGCCTCGAACGTTATGACGTCGGCGTCCATGTCGTCTATCGCCTTTATGATGTCCGTGAACTCGCTGTAGCACATATGAGTATGTATCTGGGTTTCGGGTTTCACTCCGCTGTGCACGAGACGGAAGGCGGGGATGGCCCAGTCGAGATAGTTTCTGAACCAGTCGCATTTTCTCAAAGGAAGTTTCTCCCTCAGGGCGGCTTCGTCTATCTGTATGACGCGGATGCCGTTCTTTTCGAGGTCGAGAACCTCCGCGCGGATGGCGAGCGCTATCTGGAGCGTGCTCTCGCGGACGGATATGTCCTCTCTCGGGAAGGACCAGTTGAGGATGGTCACGGGGCCCGTCAGCATGCCCTTCATGGGCTTCGTCGTGAGAGACTGCGCGTAAACGGACCATTTCACGGTCATGGGCTTTTCCCTCGACACGTCGCCCCAGACGATGGGCGGTTTTACGCAGCGCGTGCCGTAGGATTGTACCCAGGCCTTCTCGGTGAAAAGGAATCCCTTAAGCCTTTCGCCGAAGTATTCCACCATGTCGTTTCTCTCGTATTCACCGTGCACGAGGACGTCCAGTCCGAGACTTTCCTGGAGTTCGACGCACTCGGCTATCTTTTTCTCCGTGAACTTCTCGTATTCCTCCTCGGTTATCTCGCCTTTGCGAAGTTTCGCCCTCTCAGTCTTGACGTCGGCGGTCTGCGGGAAGGAGCCTATCGTGGTTGTGGGGAAAAGAGGCAGGCCGAAGCGCTCCTTTTGTATCTTCTCCCTCTCGGCGAACGCGGGAAGTCGCGTGCAGTCGCTCTCCTTTATGGCTTTTACGGCGGCCCTCACTTTCTCATCGTCCGCACCGCTTCTCGGAGACCCGAAAAGCTTGACGTTGTTCCTGTACGCGGGAATCTTTTCCCTGTTTTCCGCCTCGGCGATTGACTTGAGCTCTTCGAGCTCGGTTATCTTTTCCTCCGCGAAGGCGAATCTGTCGAGATACTCGAGCGGGAGCCTGGTTTCGTTTTTGACCGTGACGGGCACGTGCAGGAGCGAGCAGGAGGTGTTTATCGCCGTCTCGCCGCAGTAAGGCGCTATCTCTTCGAGAAGGGAGAGGGTCTTTTGATAGTTGTTTTTCCAGATGTTCTTGCCGTTCACGATGCCGGCGAAAAGAATCTTGTCCTTTGGGAAACCGTTTGTTTTGACGAGCTCGAGTGTCTTGTCGCCCTCCACGAAGTCGAGTCCTATCCCGGAGAAGGGGAGGGAGGTTATCTCTTTGTAGCAGTCCCTGACGTCCCCGAAGTACGTCTCCAGAAGGACCTTCGTGCGGTACGTCTTTGAGAAAATCCTTTCGTAGAGCGACGTAAAAAGTTCTGTGTCTTCCTTTGTCATGTCGAAGACGAGGCACGGCTCGTCGAGCTGCAGCCAGTGCGTCCCGAGGTCGGATAGCTCGGACAAAAGCGACACGTACGCGTTTGCGGTGTCGGCGGCGAAGTCTTTCTCCGTCTTTTTGCCGAGGAATCTCGCGAGTTTGAGGAACGTGTACGGCCCGATTACGACGGGTTTGGTCTCTATGCCGAGGTTTTTGGCCTCTTTGTATTCTCTGAACGGCTTGTCGCCCATGAGGAATATCTTCGTGTTGTCGTCTATCTCGGGCACCATGTAGTGATAGTTCGTGTTGAACCACTTCTTCATGGCGAGCGCCTTGACGTCGCCCCTGTCGCCCTGGTATCCCCTCGCCATGGAAAAATACTCGTCCAAAGGCTCGAGCCCCAGCGCCCTGTATCTTTGCGGCACGACGTTTAAAAGCGTCGCAGTGTCGAGCATCCCGTCATAGAAGGAAAAATCGTTGGACGGAATGAAGTCGACCCCCGCTTCGTACATCTTCTTCCAGGCCCCGGCGCGAAGGTTCGTCGCGGTTTTTTCCAGGTCCTTTCTCGAAATGTCGCCGCGGAAATACTTCTCGCTCGCAAATTTCAGCTCTCTTTCGGCGCCTATCCTCGGGTATCCCGTTATGGATGTGTACATAAATCACCTTCCTATATGTTAGAATAGGTTAATTATATCATAGATTTGTCCGCAAGGCCATACGGAGTCGCCACTTTTTTATTTATTGTGTGTTATAGTCTTTTCCTATTGATTACAGTAAAACCTTGGCGAAATTTATATCCGCGGAGATAAGCGCGATTTTGAGGGGCCGCGGGGATTTATGTGGCTGTTTTTTCTTTTGTTTCGCGCCGCTCTGTGTTATAATGCGGTATGTCGCGAAGACGAAATACGAGAGGGGGAGAATGTATTATGAACGTATGGCACGACCTTCCCAAGGAAAGAGTCGGAGAGGAGCGCTTTCAGGCCCTCATAGAGATCCCTAAGGGGAGCAAGGCGAAGTACGAAATGGACAAGGAGACGGGGTGTCTCAAACTCGACAGGATTCTATACACGTCCACCGTGTACCCCGCGAACTATGGGTTCATCCCGCACACCCTGGGGGATGACGGGGATCCGCTTGACGTCCTTATACTGTGCAACGAGGCGATATTCCCCATGACGCTCGTCGACTGCAAGCCCATAGGCGTCATAAGGATGATAGACGGCGGAGACCACGACGAAAAGATCCTCGCGGTGCCCGTGAAGGACCCCACGTACAGCGGGTACAAGGACATATCCGACCTCCCCGCGCACATATACGAGGAGCTCATGCATTTCTTCGAGGTGTACAAGGCCCTCGAGTACAAGATAACCACAGTTCGCGAGGTCCAGCACAAGGACAAGGCCATGAAACTCATAAGGCGCAGCATACAGGCGTACGAGGAGTGGCGTGCGGAAAGCGGAAAATAAGGCGGAAAAAAAGACATGAACTACAGAGAGGAATCGCTCAGAAAACACGCCGAATGGCGTGGCAAGATAGAGACGAAGGTGAGGGTGCCCGTGGATTCCAGGGACAACCTCTCTTTGGCGTACACGCCGGGCGTGGCGGAACCGTGCCTCGCGATATCCGGCGACGTCGAAAAAAGCTTCACCCTGACGAGAAGGTGGAACACGGTCCCAGTCATAACCGACGGCACCGCCGTCCTCGGGCTCGGAGACATAGGTCCCGAGGCCGGGATGCCCGTCATGGAGGGCAAGTGCGCCCTGTTTAAAGAGTTCGGCGGGGTGGACGCCGTGCCCATCTGCATAAGAAGCAAGGACACGGATGAGATAGTGAGAACCATAGAGCTTGTCGCGGGGTCGTTCGGCGGCATAAACCTCGAGGACATATCCGCGCCGAGGTGCTTCGAGATAGAGCGGCGTCTCAAAGAGGACCTCGACATCCCCGTGTTCCACGACGACCAGCACGGTACGGCGGTCGTGACGTACGCTGCGCTCATAAACGCGCTCAAGATAACGGGGAGAAAGATAGAGGATCTCAAAGTCGTCATAAACGGCGCGGGTTCCGCGGGGCTCGCGATAGCGAAGTTCCTTCTCCGCTGCGGTGCCCTCGACGTCACGGTCTGCGACAGGGCGGGGATAATATGCGAGGACGATGAAAAACTCACGGCGCCCAAGGCGGAGGTCGCCAAAGTCACCAACAGGTCGCACCTCAAAGGCGGTCTCGCGGACGCGATGAGGGGGGCGGATTTATTTATTGGGGTCTCCGCGCCGAAGTGCGTGACTCCAGACATGGTCAAGTCGATGCAAAAGGACCCCATACTTTTCACGTGCGCGAACCCCGTGCCGGAGATACTCCCCGACGAGGCGAAGGCCGCGGGGGCGTACATAGTGGGGACGGGCTCCTCCGAATACCCCAATCAGATAAACAATGTCCTCTGCTTTCCGGGACTTTTCCGCGGGGCTCTGGACGTCAGAGCGAGCGACATAAACTTTGAAATGCTGGTCGCGGCGGCAAAAGGCATAGCCTCCGGCGCGGGCGAAAAACTTTCCCGCGACTTCCTTTTACCTCACGCGTACGACAAGGAAGTTCACAGGAAGGTGGCGGCGGCGGTTTCCGAAGCGGCGATTGCCTCAGGGGTCGCGAGGACGGACCTCAGAGCGTGAAAGAGGAAGACACGCGCGTCGCTATATACGGCGCGGGAGCCATGGGGACGGTCCTTTCCGCGTACATATCGAGAGGCGGCGGAAGGGCGGACGTTTTCGACAGAAAGCCCGAGCACGTCAGAGCCCTTAACGAAAAAGGTGCCCGCGTCAAGGTTCTCACAGACGAAAAAAAGAGCTTTTCCGCAAAAGTTAGGGCGTACCTTCCCTCCGAAATGGAGGGGGAGTACGATATAATCGTGCTTTTCACCAAGCAGAGCGGGAACGCGGAGACTGTGAAATTCCTTTTCCCGCACCTAAAAAAAGACGGCGTCATATGCACCTGCCAGAACGGTCTTCCGGAGGACGGTATAGCGGAAATAGTCGGAAAGGAGAGGTGCCTGGGGTGTGTCGTGAGCTGGGGAGCCACATATCTCGGTCCCGGCGAGGCGGTGCTGTCGTCCTCCCCGGGTAAGATGAATTTTGCCGTGGGCTCGCCTTACGGCGACAACCCGAGAATCGGTGACGCGACGGATTTTTTCTCCCGTGCGGGGAAGACGACCGCGGAAGAGAATTTTTTGGGAGCGAGAGTGGCGAAGCTCGCCGTCAACGCGGCACTGTCCCCTCTTTCCGGGATGAGCGGCCTCACGTTCGGCGAGATAGCGAAGGACGGGCGGTACAGAAAAATCGCGCTGGAGATTTTGCACGAAACGTTCCGCGCGGCGAAGGCGCTCGGTATAAGGGCCGGAAAAATACAGGGTCACAACATAGAAAGGCTTCTCGACTACGAAGGAAAGCTCAAAAAGAGGCTGTCGTACGGGCTTTTCCCCCTCGCGATGAAGGCCCACATCGGCATAGTGTCGGGGATATATTACGACCTCAAGGCCGGAAAGAAGAGCGAAACAGATTACATCAATGGTGCCGTGACGAGGCTTTGCGAAAAGGCCGGCACAAAGTGTCCGGCAAATGGCCTCGCGGCGGGATACGTGAGAGACATTGAGAACGGGGGAAGACAGATTTCCACGGCAAACCTCGACGGACTCGTGAGGGAGCTGTCCCTGTAGGGTAAAAAAGCATTTTGTAGGTAAAAAATCGGGCTGTAGGTAAAAAAACGCATTTTTTAAGCGCTGAGACAAGGACATGGAAGATATTTATTTCGATTCGGCGGACGGAAAAACGAAAATACACGCGTGCATATGGCGACCCGAGGGGAAACCCAGAGGGGTGGTGCAGATCGTGCACGGAATGTGCGAGTACGCGAAAAGGTACGCGCCCACGGCGGAGTTTTTGGCGGAAAACGGGTACCTCGTCGGGGCGGACGACCACCTCGGACACGGGGAGAGCGCGCCGTCGCCGGAGGATCTCGGGTATTTTTGCGAAAAGGACCCCGCGGGGACGGTCCTCAAGGATCTGAGGACTATGGCGATGAAACTTCGCGAAGAGGAGCCCTACGCGCCGATGTTCATGCTGGGGCACAGCATGGGCTCGTTTTTCGCGAGAAAGTACATGTCGCTTTACGGCACGGAGCTTGCGGGAGCCGTCATAGTGGGCACGGGATACCAGTCCCCATTCATGACGGGCGCGGGGATGGCACTTACGAAGCTCACCCAGGCTTTTCGCGGGAAAAGATACCGCTCGAAGTTTATAGACAATATGGCGTTCGGGTCGTACAACAAAAGGTTCCGCCCGGAAAGGACGTCCAAGGACTGGCTTTCCGAAAATACTGAAAACGTCGACGCGTACGTCGCCGACCCCCTGTGCGGTTTCACGTTCACGTGCAACGGGTTCCTCGCGCTTTTTTCGATAGTCGCGGAGGCCTGCAAAAAGGAGACGTTCCTTTCCGCGCCTGTCTCGCTTCCGATATACATAGCGAGCGGAAGGGACGATCCCGTGGGAAACTACGGCAAAGGCGCAAAAAAGGTGTACGGTATGTACGATGAGGCGGGAGTCGAGGACCTCGGCATGACGATTTACCCCGGAAGGCACGAGATACTCAACGAGTCGGTGGGTGTCCAGGTGAGAGACGACATACTGGAGTTTTTTGACTCGCACCTCGGGACCCCCGCGTACAACGGCGAGGAAGGCGTAAAGTGATAGAAGAGCTCGACGTGACCATACCCGCGCTCACCGGGGACAAAAAAAGGAAGGCGTACGTGTACCTTCCAGTGGGATACGTGGAATCGGACGAAAGTTATCCGGTCCTCTATATGTTCGACGGGCAGAACCTTTTCGACGACGAGAAGGCGACCTACGGAAAAAGCTGGGGGATTGCCGACTATCTCGACTTCACCGACACGCCGCTCATCGTAGCGGGGGTCGAGTGCAACCGCGAGGGCACGGAGAGGCTTTCCGAGTACGGCCCGTTCTCCTTCGACTTCATGGGAAAGAGGATAAAGGGCAAAGGCAAACTTTACGCGGACTGGCTCGCGGAAAGCTTCAAGCCCATGATAGACGGCATGTACAGGACGCTTCCCGGAAGGGAGGACACGGCCGTCGGCGGGAGCTCGATGGGGGGACTCATGACGCTCTACGTCCTCGCGAAACACGGGAAGACGTTTTCCAAGGGGGCTGCGCTCTCGCCGAGCCTGTGGCTCACGGGAGAGCTTCCCGGATTCATTAAAAATTCGAAATTCGAAAAAGACACCCTGATCTACACGGATTACGGGAGCGAAGAACTGAAAAATCACGAGCCGCAGAGACAGGCCTTTATTGACGCGACGGGATTACTTATCGAAAAAAACGTGTTCGTGACCTCCAGGATAGTGCCTTTCGGCACGCACTCGGAGGAAAGCTGGCGGGCGGAGGTGCCCAACTTTATGAACATATTGGGATTCGGTCCCGGAAGGTGGTAGAAAGGCTATGGATATACGCTACGGAAAGATGTTTTCCGCAAACCTTAACAGAGACATGGAGTACAAGATATACGGCGTAAGCGGGAAGCCGATGCTCGTCATACCCTCGAGAGGCGGGAGGTTCTACGAGTTCGAAGGACATCTTCTCGACGTGTTCGCGTCTTACATAGAGAGGGGGGATCTCCAGGTCTTCGCCGTGGACGACATAGACTACGAGGCGCTCGCGGGCGACGGCGACGACGCGCAGAGAATAGACAGCTACGAGCGCTGGATAAGGTACGTCATAGACGAGGCGGTGCCGTTCTTCTCCGGCATAAACACCTCCGCGAACGGCTGGCGCATAAGGTTCGCCCTTTCCGGGGTCTCCATGGGCGCGACGCATGCCGCGAACCTCTTCTTCCGGTTTCCCGACGTCTTCGACGCGGTGATGTGCCTTTCCGGCGTGTACTCGTGCGGGTACTATCTCAAGATCGAGGACGCGCGCACCGTCTTAAACTCGCCCATCCTGTACGTCAAGAGCCTCCAGGACGGGAATCCCAGACTCGACAGATACAGAAGGAGCAACATCATCGTCTGCTCCGGACAGGGTGCGGGCGAAAGAGCCGCGCTCGAAAGCACGAGGGAGCTCGAAAGCGTCCTCGAGTACAGAAACATAAACGCGCGCTGCGAATACTGGGGGACGGACTCCCAGCACGACTGGGAGTGGTGGTGCATGCAGTCGGCGTACTTCCTTCCCTCGCTTCTCCGTTTCGACTGAGCCATGAAGAACTTCGTATTCATCTCACCCAATTTCCCAATAACGTACTGGCATTTTTGCAGGTGCCTCAAAAACGACGGGCTGTGCGTTCTCGGCATAGGCGACTGCCCGCCCGAGCTCCTATTGCCGGAGCTTGTCGATTCTCTCGAGGAGTACAGACAGGTGAGCTCGCTCGAAAACTACGACGAGGTGTACAGGGCGGTCGCGTACTACGCATGGAAGTACGGCCGGATAGACTGGCTCGAGAGTAACAACGAGTACTGGCTCGAACAGAACGCGAGGCTCCGCACGGACTTCAACATCACGAGCGGGTTCAAAACGGAGGACATGCCCAAAATCAAGCTCAAGTCCGCCATGAAGGAACACTATGAAAATGCCGGCATAAAGACGGCGAGGTACCGCACGGCGGAAAGCCCCGAGGCGTGCAAAGACTTTGCGAAGGAAGTCGGATACCCGATAATCGTCAAGCCCGACAACGGCGTGGGCGCGAACGACACGTACAAACTCAAAAGCGACGCGGACGCCGACAAATTTTTCGCGGGGAAACCTAAAACGGCATACATAGCCGAGGAGTTCATAGACGCGGAGATAAACTCGTATGACGCCGTGATAGACAGCAGATCGGAGCCGATGTTCGAGACGGGGAACGTCACGCCGTGCTCGATCATGGACGTCGTCAACACGAACGGCAACAGCGTTTATTATATTGTGAAGGACCTCGCGGAGGACGTGAGGGCCGCGGGAAGGGCGATAATAAAGGAGCTCGGCGTGAGATCAAGGTTTGTGCACTGCGAGTTCTTCCGGCTTCTCAGAGACCAGCACATAGGGAAGAGGGGCGAGCTCGTGGCACTCGAGTACAACATGCGCCCGTCCGGGGGATACTCACCCGACATGATGAACTATGCGAACTCGACGGACGTCTACAGAATCTGGGCCGACATGGTGGCCTACGACTCGACGCTCGTCGCCACGGGCGCGAGGGCTTTCTGCGCGTTCGCGGGAAGACGCACCGGGAAAAGGTTCTTATATTCCGAACAGGACATCCGCGACATCTACAGGGACCGCATAAAAGTCGTCGCCAAAGTCCCCGACGCACTCTCGCCCGCCATGGGCAACACGATGTATCTCGGGCTTTTCGACACGAAAAAGGACATGGACGGGTTTTACGGGACAGTCCTGGCGGAAAAAAAGCAGTGACTTGAACGCGCTCCTTTTCGCGGGGCGCGTATTTTAACGTTCGCTTGTGTAAGGCACCTAAAGGAAAAGTGATATTTTTGTGACTAATCGTCCAAGCGAAACAATTTTCTTTACACGGGCGGCCCGATTTGTTAAAATTATCTAAATAGTATCTTGGGGGAGTGTCCGCGATTTTATGGAGGAGACCCGGAAGGTCCTGTACTCGGCCGTGCAGCCGACGAACAGCCTCACCATAGGCAACTACATAGGCGCGATAGGCAACTGGGTGAGACAGCAGACGAAATACGACTGCTTTTACGCCATAGCCGACATGCACGCGATAACCGTGAGGCAGACTCCGGCTGAGCTCCGTCAGAAGACGCGGGAGCTTTTGGCGCTTTACATAGCGTGCGGGGTGGACCCCGAGGCCTGCGTTCTGTACCTCCAGTCCAGCGTGCCGGCGCACGCCGAACTCGCGTGGGTCCTCAACACGTTCACGTACGTGGGTGAGATGGAGAGGATGACGCAGTTCAAGGACAAGTCGCAGCGACACGCCGAGAACATAAACATGGGGCTCCTCGACTACCCGGTCCTGATGGCGGCGGACATACTTTTGTATCAGGCGGACGTCGTGCCCGTGGGCGCGGACCAGAAGCAACACCTCGAGATAACCCGCGACATAGCGGAGAGGTTCAACAACATCTATTCGCCGACGTTCAAGGTGCCGGAGCCGCTTTTTACCGAGGTGGGCGCGAAGATATACGATCTCCAGGACCCCGCGAAGAAGATGTCGAAGTCCGCGGAAAACCCCAACGGCTCCGTTTTCATGACGGACGACGGGGACGCCGTGATGAAGAAGTTCAAAAGGGCCGTCACCGACAGCGACGGCGAGGTGAGATACGACGAAGAAAAAAAGCCCGGGGTGAGCAACCTCCTCACGATTTACTCGGCGTTTTCCGGAGTCACGGTGGACGAGGCCGTGAAATCCTTCGAGGGGAGGGGCTACGCCGACCTCAAGGAGGCGACCGGCGAGGCCGTCCGCGAAAAGCTCGTTCCCATACAGGAGGAGCAGAGAAGGCTCCTTGCCGACAAAGGGTATTTGGACGGCGTGTTCAGAAACGGTGCCGAGAGAGCCGCGAGGACCGCGAACAAGACTTTGGAGAAGGTGTACAGAAAGGTCGGTTTTTACAAGGTGTAGAGATGTTTGGGTACATAAATCCGGATAAACCGTATCTCTTCGTCAAGGATGAGACGCTGTATCGCGCCGTGTACTGCGGCGTGTGCAAGTGCATAGGGAAGGAGTGCGGGCAGATATGCAGGACCACCCTCACCTATGACATGGCGTTCATGAGTGCGCTCCTTCACAACATAATGGACGAGGACTTCGTCGTAAGGAAAAGGCGGTGCCTCGTGCACTGGTTCAGAAGGCGGCCGATAGCCGCGGTGGACGACACGACCATGCTCCTCGGCGCCCTAAACTGCGCGCTCGCCTACTACAAGCTCATGGACGACAGAAGGGACGGCGACAAAAAGGGGATAATCTCGTTTCTCTACAGAAACGGGTTCAGAAGGACGGTGAGAAAACACCCCGAGGCCTGCGAGATAATACGGTCCCGCTCGGAGGAGGTCGCCGCGCTCGAGGAAAGCGGCTGCGGTGTGATAGACATGGTCTGCGAGCCCAACGCGAAGATGATAGAGGAGCTCTCGAGATACGTTCTGGGGTCCTACGCGACCGAGTACACGGACGGTCTCAACTACGCGATAGGCAAGTGGATCTATCTTGCGGACGCGCTGGACGATTACGAGAAGGACATAAGAAAAGGAAGGTACAACGTCTTTTACCAGAGCTTCGGGTGCGAGACCAAGGACGAGCTCATAGAGAAGAACGGCGAAGAGATAAGATTCATCTTCGACCAGATCTTCGCCGACATGAGGGAGAACCTCTCGAACATAAAGTTTTATTACAACCACGACCTTACCGACAACATAATTTTGCAGGGCATACCCGCTAAATCCAGGACGATCTTTTACGGACCGGCAAAGGAAGATAACTGATGAACAAACAGAATCTTGAAATCTTAGGGCTCACCGAACCCGTCACCGAGAAGGAGATAACCGAGGCTTACGAAAAACTCCGTGCGAAGTACATGGAGGAGCGTTTCGAAGAGGGCGAAGTGGGGAACAATGCCGCGAGACAGCTCACCAAGATAGAGACCGCGTACAACGACCTCATGTCGGAGCTTTCCGAACAGACCCTCGGCACGAGCGAAGGGGCCGGCATGGCGTATGACAACGTCGAGGAGCTCATAAGGAAGGGAGACATAAACGGCGCGCAGAAGGCACTCGACGAGTTCACCGTGAGGAACGCGCAGTGGCACTACCTTCAGTCCGTGGTCTTTTACAGAAAGAACTGGATAAACGAGAGCCGGAAGCAGGTGGAGATAGCCGTCCAGCTTGATCCCACGAACGCGAAATACAGGGAAACTTTGAGAAAGTTTGCCGAAAGGGGCGACACGAACGGCGCCGGTCAGCAGCAGAGACAGCAGGGAAACCAGCAGGCGGGTCAGCAGCAGGCTCCCGGAGGTTCCCAGTACAACGGGCAGAACATGAACCAGCAGCACAGGGACGACCAGATGGGAGGGAATCTTTGCTCGTCGTGTCTCGAGTGTGCCGCATGCACGATGTGCCTCAACTGCCTGTGCATGGGGTGCAGATAACGGATGGCGAAAAAACGTCGGAACATCGGGGCGTTTGAAATCACCCTTTCGGCGATGTCGTGCGCCCTCGGCGTGATATTTCTGTATCTCGGGACACTCACGACGTATGTGCTCTTCGTGTGCTACATAGCTGCGGAGATTTCGCTGATGCTTCCTCTTTCAAAGCAGTTCTACACCGGCGAGGCGCTCGCATACCTCGCGTGCTGCATCATAACCATACTCTTCGGGGCGATAGGGCAGATCTGGAACCTCGTGCCGTTCATAATGTTCTTCGGACTGCATCCCCTCGCCAACGCGCTGCAGCTTCGCTTCAACATCAACAGATGGATAGGGATGGTCATAAAGATAGTGTGGTTCGACGCGACCTTCTACGTGGCGTATCTTTTGGTCTTCAAGATGCTCTGGGGCGGGAGCTCCAGCACGATATACCAGTGGATAAACAAGTACATTTGGCTCGTGATAGTAGTCGGCGGGTCCATAATTGCCGTCATATACGACTACATCATGTTCAGATTTCAGACTCTCGTAAACAACCTGGTGTACAGGGTCAGGAAAAAATAGGTATGGAGAAAAACGAAGATTACCGAGGTACCGTCAGCGGACTCGGAAGCGATGGGGAAGGAATAATAAAATGCGACGGCACAACTGCGTTTGTGCCTTATTGTTTGGAGGGGGAGGAGGTCGTGTTCACCGTGCACAAGGTCTCGGGGAACATAGCCTACGGAAGGCTCAGCGAGGTGGACTCGGTGTCTCCCGACAGGGACGTCCCCGAATGCCCGGTCTTCGAGAAATGCGGCGGTTGTCAGCTCCAGCACATGACATACGAGGCGCAGCTCAGGTTCAAAAGACAGACGATAGCGAGCTCCGTCAAAAAGATAGCGGGACTCGACGTCGAGGTGGAGCCCGTTGTCGCGGCGGAAAAACAGTACAGATACAGAAACAAGCTCGTACTTCCAGTGGGAAAGGGCCAGAGCGGCGTCGCCACAGGGTTCTTCGCGCCGAGAAGCCACAGGATAATCAACATCTCCGACTGTCCCATACAGGCCGAGTGGGTGAGAGACGTCATCGCGGCACTCAGAAGGTACATGGCTGACTTCGACGTGGACGGATACGACGAGACCGACGGCAGCGGAAAGATAAGACACATAGTCGTAAGGGAGATACAGGGAAACTTCATCATAACCGTCGTCTCCACGGAGGTCATAAACCTCGAGGGTTTCGAGGCGGAGCTCGACAAGTGTTTCGAGCGGTATACACTCCTTCTCAATGTCAACGCATCCGAAGCGAACAAGGTGTTCGCCGACGAGTGGCACCTATGCAAGGGAAACGGATTTTTCACCGCGGAGGAGGAGGGAATAGTCTTCAAGGCGGGGGCCGATACGTTCCTCCAGGTGAACGACGAGATAAGAACCAAGCTCTACGCGAAGGTCCGCGACGTCGCCGCGGAAAAGAACTCGGTCGCCGTAAACCTCTACAGCGGAGCGGGGATGCTGACGGCGATGCTCGCTCAAAAATGCGACGAAGCCTACGGCATAGAGGTCTCCGAGGAGGCCCACATATGTGCGGAGGAGCTCAAGGGAATGAACACGCTCCGCGGGAATATGGTGAACATATGTGGCAGGGTCGAAGAAAAGCTTGACGACGTTCTCGCCGTCACCGACGGCAAGAGAAGGACGGTGATTTGCGACCCTCCGAGAAAGGGGATGGAAAGGTCCGTGGTGCGCGCCATAACCTGCGCGGCGCCGGACAGAATAGTGCTCGTCTCGTGCAGTCCCGCGACGTTCGCGAGGGACCTTGGGCTTTTCACGGGAAGCCTTGTCGAGACGCCGGACGGGCTCAAGAAGGCGGAAGGGTACGACATGGGAAGTTCGCCTTACGAAATAGCGGAGATAACGCCGTTCGACATGTTTCCCCAGACGAAGCACGTGGAAATTGTCTGCGTTTTAGAGAAAAGACAGTGACAGCCCCGGCCGGGGCCGTTTATTATATTATAAAGAGGTATGGGATGAAGGTCGTCGCGAAACAGAGAAACAGCAGGATGTGCGCCGTGTGCGGGCTCGACAACGAGGCGGGGCTGAGGGCCCCGTTCTACACCATGGAGGACGGGTCGGTGGTGACCGTCTTCCAATACCGCGCGGAGCATCAGAGTTACCCCGGCAGGGTCCACGGCGGACTGATAGCCGCCATGATAGACGAGATGGGGCTTCGCGGAATCTGGGCCAAGGAGGGGAGCGAGACCACGTACGGCGTGACGCTCTCGCTTGAGGTTAAGTTCAGAAAACCCGTGCCGTACGACACGAAGCTTCTGGGACGCGGAATCGTGACGAGCGAGACGGGACACTTCTTCACCGTTCACGCCGTCATTACCGACGGAAAGAGCGTTCTCGCCGAGGGGGACGTCAAGTACATGAAACTCACCCCGGAGCAGATAGCCGCGGGTGCGAACACCCACGAAGAGATGTGCTATCTCATAGAGGACGGCGTGAGAGAAATAGAGATATGAAAAACGGGCGAGGCCAAAGCGGCTCCGCCCGAGTGTTTTATTGTCCGTGTCAGTATCCCAATACCACATACGAGAGAGGGGACACACCGTATTCGTTCTTTTCCTCCAACTCGTTGAGCTCGTCGTATATAAGCATTTCTCTTACCTCCTTAATTTACGAGTTGTTTCTTTTTAACCGCCGCAGCGGGACCTTTCCCTTTTATTTTGTCGCGTCCTAGAGACCCATGTTCATGACAACATATGCGAGAGCCGAGACGCCGTATTCGTTTTTGTCTTCCAACTCGTTGAGTCTTTCGTAGATGAGCATTTTCTTTACCTCCTTATTTTCCGAGGTGTTCCTTTTAACCGCCGCGCCGGGACCTATTCCTTTTATTTCGTCGCGTCTTAGAGGCCCATGTTCATGACAACATATGCGAGAGCCGAGACGCCGTATTCGTTCTTTTCTT
>JAJQAK010000148.1:0-12490 GCA_021203845.1 Clostridia bacterium
TAAGAAAAGCAGTCAAATGACGTAGAGGCCCCGGTTCTTCGTCTAAGCGCGTGCGGAATCCCAAAATATTCATTTTATATACAAAAAAAGAGCATAAACACTTGGTATATGGCGCATAAATGTATATTTTTGTCGATTTTCTGCATATTCAAACGCTTGACGGCTGAAAAAATTTCCCGTAAAATAACGATGTAAACTTAAAAAGGCGATGACGGAGAGAAGTAACAAAGAAAGTCGCACACAGAGAGCGGGGATAAGGTGAGAGCCCCGCTGAAGGAGTCTTTGCGAATAACACTCAAGAGCTGCGCGTGTCAAAGGAAACGAGTAATGCGCGACGTGAGCCCGCGTGAGAGGCGGGGGATTTGTCTGAATCCCGGTGAGTGACTGCCTTCGGGCGGTAATTTAGGTGGTACCGCGGACTTAACCGTTCGTCCTAAAGCAATTTTTAGGCGGACGGATTTTTTATTGTCCGCAAAAGGAGAGGAATTATGAGCATTTACAGGGACAGGACGTCGGCGACGCTCCGGGACGAGGACATCGGGAAAGAGATCAAAATGTCCGGCTGGGTTGAGAACATCCGCGACCACGGCGGAGTGTCGTTCATAGACCTTCGGGACTTTTACGGCGTAGTGCAGGTCGTAATGCGGGATACCTCGCTTTTAAAAGGCCTAGGCAGGGAGGACTGCGTGTGCGTCACCGGGGTCGTCGAACAGCGCGACGAGGACACGTACAACCTCAAAATCCTCACGGGCACGATAGAGCTTGACTGCCGCGGCATAGAGATACTGGGAAAGGTCACGAAAAGGCTCCCTTTCGAGATAATAAAGAGCAGGGAGACACGCGAGGAGGTGCGACTCAAATACAGGTATCTGGACCTTCGTAACGTCAAGGTCAGGGAGAACCTCGTCGTGCGCTCAAAGGTCATATCGTATCTGAGGTCGCAGATGGAAGACCTCGGATTTTTGGAGGTGCAGACGCCTATCCTCTGCGCTTCTTCTCCCGAGGGGGCGAGAGACTACATAGTGCCGTCGAGGCGCTACAAGGGTAAGTTTTTTGCGCTTCCCCAGGCCCCGCAGCAGTACAAGCAGCTTCTCATGGTAGCGGGGATTGACCGGTATTTTCAGATAGCGCCGTGTTTCCGCGACGAGGATTCGAGGGCGGACAGGTCGCCGGGCGAGTTCTATCAGCTGGACTTCGAGATGTCGTTTTCCTCCGAAAGGGATGTGTTTGACGTCGCCGAGGAAGTCATGTACAATTTGTTCGTGAAGTTCGCGCCGCAGGGCATGAAGGTCTCTCAAAGGCCCTTCCCGGTCATATCGTACAAGGACGCTATGCTCAAATACGGCACGGACAGGCCGGACCTTCGCAACCCTCTCGAGATAATCGACCTTTCCGAGTTCTTCTCGAGATGCACGTTCAAGCCGTTCATAGGAAAGACCGTCCGGGCGATAGTCGTGGAAAGGCAGTTTTCGAGAAGTTTCCACGACAGACTTTTGAATTTCGCCCTCTCCATAGGCATGGGCGGGCTCGGGTACCTCGAGGTCGCGGAGGACCTTTCTTATAAAGGCCCCATAGACAAATACATTCCGGAAGGGCTCAAGGGCGAACTTATCTCTCTCGCGGGCCTCAAGGCGGGCGACACGATATTTTTCATATCGGACACCGAAAAAAAAGCCGCGATTCTTGCCGGGAAGATAAGGGACGAGCTCGGACTACGTGCGGAACTTATACAAAAGGACAGGTTCGATTTCTGTTTCGTGAACGATTTCCCCATGTACGAGACGGACGAGGAGACCGGGGCTTACGCTTTCACGCACAACCCGTTTTCTATGCCTCAAGGGGGTCTTGAGGCGCTCGAGACGAAGGATCCTCTAGACGTTCTCGCGTACCAGTACGACCTCGTGTGCAACGGCGTGGAACTCGCATCGGGCGCGGTAAGGGACCACAGCCCGTACATAATGAAAAAGGCCTTCCAGATTGTCGGATACACGGAGGAGGAGCTCAAGGCGAAATTCGGGACGCTCTACGGCGCGTTCAGGTACGGCGCTCCCCCGCATGCGGGAATGGCGCCGGGGATTGAGAGAATCCTCATGCTTCTTTTGGACGAAGACGACATACGCGAGGTGGTGCCGTTCCCCATCGCCGCGAACGGACAGGACCTCATGATGGGGGCACCCAACGATGTCACGGAGCAGCAGCTCCGAGAGGTACACATAAAACTTCGGTAGAGGCAAATTATGACCAAAGACGACGTAAAGACGCTTGCGAGACTTTCGAGACTCGCGTTCACGGACGAGGAGTGCGAGGCTTTTCTTCCCGAGATGGACGAGATAGTGGCTTTCGCGGGGACGGTGAACTCCGAGATAGAGGGGGATACGTCCACCGTGAGGCTATCCTCGGACGAGATGAAATTCGATGACTTGCGGGAAGACGAAATTCTTCCCTCCCTTCCTAGCGATAAGATACTTTCCAACGTCGAAGGGGATGACGGCTATTTCACCGTGAAGAGGTTCATAAAATGAGGGCTCTTATAGAAAAGGCCGCGGGGATGCTCCGCCGCGGAGAAATTTCCTCCGTGGAGCTCACAAAGGCCTATATCGAAGAGATAAAAAAAGGCAGAGCGTACAACGCATACGTCTTTGAGACCTTCGATACGGCCCTGGAGGCCGCGAGAGAGGCGGATAGGAGAATTGCCGCGGGGGACGCCGGGATTTTGTGCGGGATACCTTTCGCATTAAAGGACAACATCTGCACGGACGGCGTGGAGACGACGTGCTGTTCCAAAATTCTTTCCGGTTTCAGGCCGTACTACAGTGCGACCGTGTACGAAAAACTTCTCTCGTGCGGCGCGGTCTTGCTCGGGAAGACCAACATGGACGAGTTCGCTATGGGGTCGACCTCCGAGACGTCGTGCCACGGCGCGCCTCTCAATCCGAGAGATACGGGGCGGGTCACTGGCGGAAGTTCCGGAGGCTCCGCCGCGGCGGTGGCCGCTCATCTCGCGGCTTTCGCTCTGGGCTCCGACACGGGCGGTTCCGTGCGCCAGCCCGCGGCTTTTTGCGGTACGGTGGGATTCAAACCTTCGTACGGTGCGGTGTCGAGGTACGGGCTGATAGCGTACGCGAGCTCGCTTGACCAGATAGGACCTTTGACGTCGTCCGTGTCGGACGCGGCGATTGTATTCGACGCGATAAGGGGGAAAGATTCAAGGGATCTCACGTCAAAGGACATATTTTTCGGAAAGACGAATCTCACGGGCGACGTCAGAGGGCTCAGAATAGGATACGTTAAGGAGTATTTCGACGGACTTGACCCGGAAATTTCCGGTGCGATAGACACCGCGATAAAAGCGTACGTCAAGGCCGGGGCGGAGGTTGTAAAGCTTTCCGTGCCGGAGCTTCCTGCTACGCTTCCCGTGTACTACATAATAGCCTGCGCGGAGGCGTCTTCCAACCTCGGAAGGTACGACGGCATAAGATACGGCGCGAGATGCAAAAACTACACGGACGTCGACGACCTCATCACGAGAACGCGTTCGGAAGGTTTCGGGAAGGAGGTGCAAAAGCGCATAATGCTCGGGACATACGTCCTCTCTTCCGGATACTACGACGCATATTATAAGAAGGCCTGTGAGATGCGCTCACGTATTAGGACGCGATTTGACTCGGTATTTTCCTCGTGCGACGTGCTTTTCGCGCCCGTGGCGCCTTCGTGCGCGTTCCCGCTAGGTTACGCGGCGAAAAACGCGATGGACACGTACAAAAGCGACCTTTACACTGTGCCCGTGAACATCGCGGGACTTCCTTCGGTCTCGCTCCCCTGCGGGGCGACTAAGGACGGTCTTCCCATAGGCATGCAGATAATTGGAAACAGATTTGACGATGAAAGAGTCCTTTCCGTGGCGTATTACATGGAGAGAGAGCACGTCTTTGACCTTGAGGAAGTGGAAGGAGGGGGCGCGCTATGAAAGAGATGGTCGCAGGGCTTGAGATACACGTCGAGCTTTCCACGAAGTCCAAGATATTCTGCGCATGCTCCACGGCGTTCGGGGCGAAACCCAACACGCACTGCTGCCCCGTGTGTACCGGCCAGCCGGGTGCGCTTCCCGTTCTCAACAAGGCCGTCGTGGAGTACGCGGTGAGGGCGGGTCTCGCGCTCAATTCCAGGATAAACACAAGGACCCATCTCGACAGGAAGAACTATTTTTATCCGGACCTTCCCAAGGCTTACCAGATTTCGCAGTACGACGAGCCGCTCTGCGAGGGGGGATACATAGAGCTCGATTCCGGGAAGAAGATAAGGCTTAAGCGCATACACATAGAGGAAGACGCCGGAAAGCTCGTCCACGAGAAGGGTTTCACTTACATAGACTATAACCGCGGGGGTGTGCCGCTCATAGAGATAGTTTCTCTTCCGGACATATCCTCGTCCGCGGAGGCCAGGGAGTTCGTCGAAAAGATGCAGCTCATAATGCGCTACATAGGGGTTTCCGACTGCAAGATGCAGGAAGGGTCGCTCCGTTGTGACGTCAACATCTCCGTGAAAGAGGGAGACGGGCCTCTTAACATCCACACGGAGATAAAGAACCTCAACTCCGTAAGCTTCATGTGTGAGGCCATGGACTTCGAGTTTTCGCGCCAGTGCGACGTCCTGGCGGCCGGGGGAAAGGTCGAGAAGGCCACGCTCCGATTCGACACATCCACGGGCGAGACGTACCCCATGCGCACGAAGGAGGACGAAAACGACTACAGGTACTTCCCTGAGCCGGACGTCCCCGTGATAGAGATAGAGCCGTCCTTACTCGAAGGGATAAAAGACTCCCTTCCCGAGCTCCCATCGATTAAAATTAACCGCTATATAAACGATTTCGGAATTAAGGCGCAGAACGCGGAGCTTGTCTGCCGGTATCACAAAGTCGCCGCATTCGTTGAAGGCGCGATAGCGGAGGGGGCGAGTCCCAAAAACGCGGTAAACTTCACGCTCGGCACGATTTTCTCAACGCTCGGCACCGAGGAGGGCAAAGAGCTTTTCGAGATAAAGACCACGGCTTCGCAGTTTGCCGCGCTTATAAAGCTTCTGGACACCGGTAAAATCAACAGCAGCATGGCCTCGTCCGCGCTCGTGAAGATGCTGGACACCGGGAAGGACTTCACCGAATTCATAAAGGCGGACGACATGCATGGTATTTCCGAGGGCGACCTTATCGACATATGCAGAAAGGTAGTGGAGGAGAACGCCGGCACCGTGGGAGAAATCAAAGGCGGAAAGACAAAGGCCATGGGTGCGCTTCTCGGCGCCGTGGCCAGGGCGACAAAAGGGAAGGCCGACATGAAAAAGGCGGAGGAGATTGTAAAAGAACTTATAAGCGTTTGATTTTTCTGCATTACAGAGTGATCTTGAATACGATAAGAAGGGGCCGAACGGAATATGTTCAGTCCTTTTATGCTAATATATAAGCAATTACTTTACATTATATATATAAAATGCTAATATAAAAGCATAATGAAAGATGAATTTGACATCAGTAATTATTTAAATGTCCTCACAGAGCAAAGCGCGGCGGAAGGACTTGCGGAAAGAGAGGTTAGGCGCAGAAAGGAGCAGGGCATATCTCAAAAAAGGCTCTCGGAAATTTCCGGCGTGAGTTATGCGTCGGTGAGGCGTTTTGAAAAAACTTGCGAAATCTCTTTGGCGTCTCTTCTGAAAATCGCCCGCGCGCTCGGATATTTGGAAGACTTCAACGAGATATTCAAGTATCAGAAGATAAAGAATCTCAAGGACTACATCTTATGATTCCGCATATCAAGAAGCTGACCGTAAAGTATAACGACATAGCAGTGGGATATCTCGGTGAACTGGAAGATTACTCTGTAGCTTTCCAGTATGACGGCGAGTGGCTTGCCTCCGGTTTTTCCGTGTCGCCTCTGTCGCTCCCGCTTACGAGCGAGGTCTTCGTGAACCGCGACAGATCCTTTTCGGGGCTATACGGTGTGTTCAACGACAGTCTTCCGGATGGTTGGGGGATTTTGCTCTTAGTGAAAAGTCTCAGGAGGCAGGGAGTAAATTATTCCGATTTGTCCCCGCTGACAAAGCTGGCCCTTGTTCAAGAAAACGGTCTAGGCGGATTGACTTATGAACCTACCTTGATTGAAGAAAACATTCCTTCATTAGTGACGTTGGACGCTATCGCAAAAGATGCCAGAAAGGTGTTTGATCTGAACGATATTTCCGATGTAGACATTGAGGGACTGTGCAGAATCGGTTCTTCCAGTGGTGGGGCGAGGCCCAAGGCGCATATTCTTATGGACGGCGCAGAGTGGATAATCAAATTTCCATGCAGAATGGACCCCGACGAGATCGGAAGCGAGGAATATAGGACGAACACGCTCGCCCGCGATTGCGGCATAAACGTAAACGAGTGCAGACTGTTTCCTTCAGACGTGTGTGGCGGATATTTCGGCGCGAAGAGGTTCGACAGGGAAGGTGCAAAGCGGATACACACGGTTTCGCTTTCTGGAATGTTTGAGACGCGGCACGACGTTCCGTCTCTCGACTACAGAAATTTGTTTGCTTTGGTACGCCATATAAGCGTAAATCCCAGGGAGGACACCGTCGAAGCGTTCCGCAGGATGACCTTCAATGTGCTTTATGGCAACAGGGACGATCACGGTAAGAATTTCGCCTTTATCTACAGCGAGAAGGAGAACGGGTACAGGCTGTCCCCTGCATATGATCTGACACCCACGCCGGACAAGGATGAACACGAAATGACCGTGAACAGAAAGCCCAATCCAACAGCGGAGGATCTTGTGGAAGTAGGTACAATTTACGGACTTGGACGGAAGTTTTGTAACCGGATAATCGATGACATGAAGCAGAAAATAAGTTGAAATTTTTGGCCTATTTGTCCGTCACAAAAAAAGAGGCAGTCTGAAACCGTACTTCAGCCGCAAAAAATTTTTGTGTCCCGATGAATCAGAAAACCCTATACATTCACTTTACCGGTTAGGGTTGCATGCCTGCATAAAACTTAAGACTCTTGCAGGTTTTCGATTTTTAAAATCGTGTTCTGTGGCGCATTGTCGATGTGTTTATTTGCTCCTAAAATATTGAATTACGTTTTTTATTGTGTTACAATTCAAACACGGGAAAGATGAAAGCGAGGTGGCATAATGACAGACAGAAGACTTGCCAATACAATATATTTAATGTATGTTGTCATGAACAGCTATTGCGAAGCACATAATTATACCAAAGAGCAGTTTATGGAAATTAACGAAAAACATGACATTATAAATTTCGTCGCCGAATGTCCCGAATTGTTTGACAGCATGACGAGATGCGAAATGGTAGAGGAGATAGACGGGTATGTCGCAAGAACTTAGCACGACGCTCTATCATGGTTCGATTTCCGAGATTACTGCGATTGACGTAAATAAAGGGCGTCCTCTTAAGGATTTCGGAAAGGGGTTCTATATGGCTGTATCCAAAAAACAAGCCATAGGCATGATGCATAAAAAATACCATGAAGCCTTGAAAAGATGCGAGCCGGACGAGATAAGCGAGCACCTATACGAGATAACTCTGGACGAGCAGGTAATACGGCGACTGAATGTCAAAGTGTTTTCCGACGCCGATGCGGAGTGGCTCGACTTTGTCCTCATGTGCAGGAAGTCGGAAGATTTTGTCCACGGCTACGACATGGTGATAGGCCCTACGGCGGACGACAACATCAACCGAAGTTTCAATTTCTATGAAGGCGGTGATTTGGGCGAAATAGGAAGCGTCGAAGCGAAGAATACGTTGCTGCATTTTCTGCAGGCCGAAAAGCTTGGGATTCAGTACTTCATCGGCAAACAGGAAATCGCGGATGCGGTTGTCTTGAGCGTCCGTGAGACAGAGTGGAGAAAACAGTAAAATGGAAAAGGAGAGACAGGAACTGTCAATCAGCTCGTCGGTCATAACCGTGACGAAATGCCTTATGGAGCGATATTCTCTGTCGTATGAGTTTGCCTTCAAAAAGCTTATCGGCACCATGTTTTATGACATTCTGAACGACTACGAGTCCGGACTTTGTCTGGAACCCGGGTGGTACGTATGCAAGGCCTGCCTTCTGGAGCTGGAGGAAGGAAGGGACAAGATGATTGAGTACATCAATAACAATTAGGCCGTGTTTCAAGTTTTGCAACATCAGACGACAGTCGAAATCTAAATATTAGACATTATCATTCGTCACGGACTCGGCCGGGGTTGCCTCGGTTGCGCGGATGGGGGCGGAATGGAAAAGAAGACGATTCCCGAGGGAACCGCCTGTTTTTTCGCTCTGTCTGCTTTGTCCTCTGCAAGACACTGTTTATGTCGCGCAGTATGGAGCGTGTGCGGGATAGAGTTAAGGCCCTATTTTCTTTTTCTCAAATGTAGGTTTTATATCTTTTGTGTTCATTACCGGATAATCATCGGTCATCTCAATAGGCCCATTCTTTTCAGCCTCCTCAAATGCGTCTATCAGGATATTGACTGATTGCGCGTCTCTCAGAGCGACGTTCGTAAAAACGCTTGATGTCTGCATGTTCCGCCTCCTTAAATATAGTATGAATGACGGGTTCGGGGTCATTTGTGTTTGCTTTCCTCGCCGCATCGATTTCGGTTTGAATCTCCTCGTCCGACATCCCGTTGGGAAAGTCTTTGACGGCTTTTTTCTGTGCGGAGCTGAGAGAGTTGACCGCGCTGATTCGCTGCATGAAAGACAGTGTTTCTTCAAAATTATCGTCTGCTATCGGCATCATGAATGCGACGGGTTTGCCGTTGTCGGTGATAACGGTCTCGTCGTCTTTTGAAAGCCCCGCAAGCACGCTTTTTGTGTTGTCGCTGAGCTTCTGAGCAGCTATATACGTTATAATTTGCTCCTCAATAGTGTATTGTAAAATTTCATGCTTTTCGGTCCGGTATAACCCAAGGCTCGTTGTCTCTTTTTATGGCGACAGTCTCCGGCTTGGCGTCTTTCAGAAACATCGCCATGTAAATCGGCATGTAGATTCTTTTCTCGTCTGTCTCGATTTTGCCACTGCTGTTGAACACGTAAGCCTTCTCCACACTGTAGTTTCGGACGGACATGATTTTGTTAAGAGCGTTGTGTCTGTGATAGTCTTTCCCGGATTTGACCTCCAATGGAACGACTTTTGAATTTATCTCGACGACGAAATCGAGCTCGCCCATATTGTTGGATTTGAAGTAGTAGGGCTTTACTCCGTTGCATACGAGCTCCTGAGCGACATAGTTTTCGTATACTGCGCCGAAATTCACGTTTGAATCGTCGGTGAGGATTTTGACCTGCACGTTGTCGCTAAAGTATGCGTAGTCCAAAAGTCCGACGTCGTTCATGAAAAGTTTGAGAAGACTGTGCGACTTGCTCATTCTGAGAGGATATCGGGGTTCCTCGACGTTGTAGACCGGTATCGCGACGCCCGCGTGCGTCAGCCACAAAAACGAGTTCTCTATAAAGCTCGTTTTTCCGGGAACGTCCAATGTCGCATAATTGAATCTCTTTGTCTGCGAGTTAAGCTCCTCCGGAATCGCGTCGAATATGTCTATGAGCTGGGGTTTTTTGCTGCGATCGTATTTCGCGATGTCGGCTCTGTATGTGTTGAGAATGTGCTCGTGTATCTCCCTGACGGCCGAGAATGTGTTGACGTCGAGATACCTCTGAACCGCCGCCGGCATTCCTCCTACAATCAGATACTGTCTGAAAAGCGACATTATTCGGTTATGAATCACTTCGTCCATCGGCTTAACGTTAGTGAACGAGTCTCTTAGATACTCGAGGATCTCGTCTGTGACTCCGTACGCCATTAAAAACTCGGCGAAACTGAGAGGGTACATCTGCATCATCTGCATGTATCCCACGGGCATCGATCTTACGTTCTCATATTCTACTCCGAGAAGCGAGCCGCTGAGTATGTAGCGGTAGCGCGCGTCCAAAACTAGGAACTTCACGGCTGTGACGATGTCCGGGCACTCCTGAACCTCGTCGAAAAACACGACCGTTTCATGCGGTACAAGTTTACCGGGAAATAGCACGTCCAAATCTCTCAGAATGTCTTCCGTGGAAGACGCCCGCGAAAGGAGTCTGCAGGCATCTTTGTTTTCTAGAAGATTTACCTCTAGGAAACTCTTGCAGTATCTTTTCCCGAATTCGTTTATGATGTACGATTTCCCGACCTGTCTGGCTCCGTCTATGAGAAGGCACATTCTCTCATTTTCATCGTACCATTTTTTGATTTCTCGCATTATAAGTCTTTCCATTTATCGCCTCACATATCATTATAATGCTGTGCATTAAATTTTACAACATCAAATAAGACGGAAAATTCAATTTATTGAACTTTTTTCTCGGCAAAAAATCGAAATTTTAGAACTTTTTTTAGGGGCATAATTCAAATTTCAGGACTCTTCCCCATATCGCACAAACGCAGATTGAAGATATACTCCGTAAGACGATGACGGCGGGACGAAAAAATAAGGACGATTCCAAAGGGAACCGCCCGTTTTATTACTGTGTATGTTTTTACGCCGTCAGACGTTCATTCCGCGTTTGATGTAGCTCGTGTGCAGGAGGTGGTGTGACTTCTCTCCGTTGGGCTTTCCGAAATACTCTTTATAGAGCATGTTTACCGCGGGGGAGTCGTCGGACCTTCTGAGACTGTTGTCGCTGTCGCTGTCGTAGAGAGCTTTTGCACGGAGTGCTTTGAGATCTACGGTGTTCCGTATCTCATCGTGTATGTAGGGCTGTCCGCCGCCGTTGATGCATCCGCCGGGACAGGCCATGACTTCCACGAACGTGTAATTCTTCTCGCCGGACTTTATGGATTCGAGAACTGTTTTAGCGTTTTCAAGCCCCGAGGCCACCGCAACGGACACCTCGGTGTCGCCGAGCTTATATGTGGCTTCCTTCACACCCTTGGTTCCGCGCACTTCCTTGAATTCCAGCGGAGCGCCTTTCCCGCCGAGGGCCTTGGCGGCCGTACGGAGAGCCGCCTCCATCACGCCGCCGGTCGCGCCGAATATCGTGCCGGCACCGGTCGCTATCTCGAACGGGTCGTCGAACTTCGCGTCGGGAATCGAGGTGAAGTTTATCCCTGCCTCCTTTATCATCTTGGCGAGCTCCCTCGTAGTGATGGCGGCATCGGTGTACCCACCTATCTCCTCGCGCTTTGCTTCGTATTTCTTCGCGGTGCAGGGGATGACGGACACGACGTAGAGGTTCTTGGGATCGATTCCGTTCTTCTCGCAGTAGTAGGTCTTGAGAGTGGCGGAGAACATCTCCTGTGGCGATTTGCACGTGGAGAGGTTGTCGGTGAATTCGGGATAGTAGTGTTCGAGGTATTTGACCCAGCCGGGGCAGCAGCTCGTGAACATGGGGAGCGTTCCTCCGGTCGTCACCCTCGTCAGAAGCTCGGTGGCCTCCTCCATTATCGTGAGGTCCGCGGTGACGTCCATGTTGAAGCACTTTACGTCGCCGAGCTGTTTTATTGCCGCCACCATTTTTCCTTCGCAGTTGGTGCCGACGGGCATGTCGAAGGCCTCGCCGAGCGTAGCTCTCACGGAGGGAGCGGTGAAGAAGACGACCTGTTTGTTGGGATCGACTATCGCGCCCCATACGTCAGCGACCGAGCTGTTCTCGTACAGCGCGCCCACGGGGCACGCGACAATGCACTGTCCGCAGTTCACGCAGGTGGTGTATGCGAGGGGTGTGTCGAATGGAGACGCGATGTGTACGGCGTACCCGCGGTTTATGGGACCTATCGCTCCCACGGCCTGGTGTTTGCAGGCGGCCACGCAGCGCGTGCACATAATGCACTTGCTGTTGTCCCTCACAATGGAAAGGGACGAGGTGTCTTTAGGATCGGTTCTTACGTCCGTGCCGAATCTGTCCTCCTCGCAGTTGTACTCGAGGGAGAGTTTCTGCAGTTCGCAGTTCATGGACCGCACGCAGCTCAGACACTTCTTGTTGTGAGTGGAAAGTATGAGCTCGAGGGAGGTTTTTCTGGACTTCCTCACCCTCGGCGTGTTCGTCTTTACCTCCATCCCTTCGCTGACGGGGTAGGAGCAGGCGGCCACAAGGCCTCTCGCGCCGGTCGCCTCTACGAGGCAGATGCGGCAACTTCCTACGCACTCCTGCACGTCCTTGAGATAGCAGAGCGTCGGGATGTAGATGCCGGCCTTCTGGGCGGCCTGTAAGACGGTGGCGCCCTCTTCTATTTCGACGGGTATGCCGTTTATCGTTATGTTTACCATTTTCATGTCCATCACCTCTTTTCGATAGCGCCGAACTTGCAGTGATCCATGCACTGGCCGCATCTGATGCACTTAGCTATGTCTATTTCGTGAGGGTTCTTGACCGTCCCGGATATGGCGTTCACGGGGCAGTTTCTCGCACAGAGCGTGCACCCTTTGCACTTCACGGGGTCTATGTAGTAGTTCATGAGTGACT
>JAJQAK010000148.1:12590-14871 GCA_021203845.1 Clostridia bacterium
CAGAGCGTGCACCCTTTGCACTTCACGGGGTCTATGTAGTAGTTCATGAGTGACTTGCACACGTGCGCGGGACATTTCTTGTCGCGGATGTGGGCGATGTACTCGTCCTCGAAGTGCGTGAGCGTCGATATGACGGGGTTGGGGGCGGATTGGCCGAGGGCGCAAAGGGCCGACGATTGCATGTGCTCGGCTATGTCGCGAATCTTCTGTATGTCTTCTTCCTCGCCCTTGCCTTCGGTAATGCGTGTGAGGATCTCGAGAAGCCTTCTCGTGCCTATCCTGCAGGGCGTGCATTTGCCACAGCTCTCGTCCGCGGTGAACTCGAGGTAGAACTTCGCGATGTCGACCATGCAGGTCGAGTCATCCATGACTATGAGCCCGCCTGAACCCATCATCGAGCCAATGGAGGTGAGGTTGTCGAAGTCCATGGGGATGTCTATGTATTTTGCGGGGATGCATCCGCCGGAAGGCCCGCCGGTCTGAGCCGCCTTGAACTTTCCGCCGTTCTCTATTCCGCCGCCGACGTCGTAGATTATTGTCTTGAGAGGCGTGCCCATGGGTACTTCCACGAGGCCGACGTTCTTTATCTTGCCGACGAGAGCGAACACCTTGGTGCCTGTGCTCTTTTCCGTACCGATCGATCTGAACCACTCTGCACCCTTGGTTATAATAGGGTTGATGTTGGCCCATGTCTCAACGTTGTTGAGAACGGTGGGTTTGGAGAAAAGTCCGCAAGTCGCGGAGAAGGGGGGACGGGGCCTCGGTTCGCCCCTGTGGCCCTCTATGCTCGTCATGAGCGCGGTCTCTTCGCCACACACGAACGCGCCCGCTCCGAGACGCACGAATATGTCGAAGTCGAATCCGGAGCCGAGAATGTCTTTCCCGAGGAGTCCGACCTTTCTGGACTGCTCTATCGCCGTGTTGAGTTTCTGCACGGCAATGGGGTACTCCGCACGCACGTATATGTATCCCTCGTGTGCGCCCACGGCGTAGCCAGCGATGGTCATGGCCTCGAGCACAGCGTGAGGGTCGCCCTCCAGAACCGCCCTGTCCATGAATGCTCCGGGGTCGCCCTCGTCCGCGTTACAGCAGATGTATTTCTCGTCTCCTTCCGCCTGCTTCGTGAGCTGCCATTTTACGCCCGTTGTGAATCCCGCGCCGCCGCGTCCGCGAAGACCCGATGTTCTGACTTCGTTTATGACGCCGTCCGGCGTCATCTCAAAGAGAGCTTTTTCCAGCGCGGCGTAGTCGCCGGCCGCGATGGCCTCGTCGATGTCGTCCGGGGAAATGAGGCCGCAGTTGCGGAGCGCGATTCTCATCTGATGCTTGTAGAAAGGTGCCTCGGTGTAGGGGATGACCTCTCCGCTTTCGAGGACGGTGTCTTTGTAGAGTTTGTCCTTGACGACCGTGCCGCCTTTCACGAGATGTGTTTCGGCTATGCGTTTCGCGTCCTCGGCCGTGACGTTCGTGTAGAAGGCGCCGTCCGGGTACACTATCATTATGGGCCCTAAGGCGCACAGCCCGAAGCAACCTGTCTTGACGAGCAGGACATCGTCGAGCTTTAACTCTTTGAGACTTTTTTCAAGTTGTTCGCACACGGGAATCGCCGACGTGCAGCCGGAGCCGAGGCACACGAGGACCTGTTTCCTGTAACCCGTGTTGGCGGCGAGCTTTTCCGCCTCGGACTTCACGAGTCTTCTGACGTTTATGACGTCGGCAAGGTCTTTCCTTATTTTCGCAAGTTCTTCTCTCGTCATGTTTCCGCCTCCGTCAGTCGTTCCTGTACTCTTCCAGGATTCCCTTGATGTCCGCGGGCGAAACTTTCCCGTAGACCTTTCCGTCCACGGTCACCACGGGCGCGAGTCCGCAAGCTCCGACGCATCTGCAGCTGTCGAGCGAGAAAAGCCTGTTCGTCGTGCACTCTCCGCAGGTGATGCCGAGCTCTTTTTCCAACTCCTCGAGAAGCTTTTCCGAACCCTTTACGTAGCACGCCGTCCCGAGACACACGCTCACGCGGTGTCTGCCCTTGGGACTCAGCGTGAAGCGGGTATAAAAAGTGGCCACGCCGTACACCTCGGAAAGAGGGATTGAGAGCGTGTCTGCGATGATTCTCTGCACTTCGACGGGCAGATATCCGTAAATATCCTGCGCCTCGTGCAGAATGGGCATAAGACACCCGCGCTCGGATCTGTGGTCTTCTATGACTTTGCGGAGTGCGGCTTCTTGTTCTTTTGTGCCCTCGAAAGAAACGATAGACATAATTTCTCCTTGTCTCAAAAAA
>JAJQAK010000178.1 GCA_021203845.1 Clostridia bacterium
GAACTTCATCGGAGAGATCTTTCGCACGGTTGCCACATAATCAAAAAACGCCAACAGACTGGAATTATAGGATTTCCTCGTGTAATCGCTTTTCCCAGCCTGTTTTACAAGGTAGACATTCAGGAACTTGTCTGACTTGGAAAAGAACAACAACTCCTCGGGAATGTCTTTAACGGATGTTTTTGTCCTACTCATATTTTTTCACCTCCGGTATGCACAGTTCGGACGTTTTGCCTATGTCCTGGATTGATTTGTATAGTTGTTCAGTGTTGTGGTAGTAGTAATACGTCTCCCGTAGACTTTTGTGTCCCACATACTTTTCGAGATAGGGCATCATTACTTCGAGATTGAGGCCCTGGGAAACCCAACAGTTAATCCTGTTTGTTATGAACGTAAACCGCAGATCGTGGACCGTCGGCTTGTTGTTGCAAGTGGCGGCATATGATGTCTGGTTCCAAAAACGGCTAAACACTGCGTCCAGGTTCATATTTTTTAATGGATTCTTCGTGTTTTTCCCTGGAAAGAACCATTGGGGATATGCATGGAGGGAATCGCAAAGGTATTCGTAATACTCCCCGCAAAGTTTTGTCAGATCCTCAGCCATATATACCCGTCTGTCTTTGTTCCTTTTCGAGCCCAGAATATCCAGGGTTCCGTTCTTCAGATTGACGTTTTCAACGGCGAGGGAACACCCTTCGGAGTTACGCAGGCCACAGCAGTATATCATGCGGAAAAGAACCTTGTATTCGGCTGCCATCCTTTTATAGATGGGGTGATTCTCATCGGGGTTATACGAATCAACCTCGTCAAAGAATGCCTGCAGCTCGCTCTCCGTAAAGATATGAGGTACGACAGTGTCCAAATGTCCCGTGAATTTGGGCACGTATACTTCTATCCCCAAGGAAATCATGTAAAGCATTAGATGTCTTACGGCGTCAATGCGCTTTCGCTGGTTTCTCGGCCCCTCCGTGTCAAGCTGTACGCACCAGTCGTCCAAAAACGATTTGGTCACGTTTACGGACGTAAGTTTTCTTTCCACGCAGTACAGGTCAAATCGCAAAAGAATCATTTCCTCCGTCCTGTAATCAAAACCGAGTGCCCTCTTTTCTTTGATATGTCCCTCAATATAGGGGGACAAAACGCTCGAGAACTCTATCTCTGGTGTCACCGCCATGTCAAAATCCTCCCTTCATGGTTAAATTCCCGTCCGCGAGACTAAACCCGCAAAGTCGTATGCGTTCTTCGTCGAGATATAGGTATTTGTTGACGGTTTCCGGATTTCGCTGTCCGAGAGCTTCAGAAACTTCGTTTCGGCCGACGTCGTTTCTCAACAGATTCGTCGCATACGTTTTTCTCGTCGAGTGAAACCCGGATCCGTACACATTTCTGTCCGGCAACGCATGAGACATAGCTCTTCCACAACATGATCTTTCTATAGAATCATAAGGAGCACGACTTTCAAGGAAGACTCTCCTGTCGTCGGACTTTGGACGTTCCTCCATTATGTATCTGTACAAAGCGTTTGCCACGTGTACGGGCATGGGTAGAACTATCTCATATCCGGTTTTCTGCTGGAGCACTCTCAGAGTGACGTTGTTCCAGTCGATGTCGTCTATGGCAAGCTTTATGACGTCGGAAGCCCGCAGTCCCATATACAGTCCGAGTTGCAGCATGGCCTTCTCCCTCAAAGTTATGTCCGTATTGTCCTTTTGGAACAGTGCCGACAGCTGTTTCTGCTCTTCCTCCGTCAATATCACGACAAGGGTTTCCTTGGGCGCGCTAACAGAAGGGAGTGCGAGGAAAAGATATTTACTCGCAAGCTTTCCCTTCTCCCCGAGGTATTCGAGAAATCTCCTTATACGGGAATTTACGGCGTTCTTTCCCGCCGGTGTCTGGTGGATGTCTGTCTCGTTGAATCGCTTTATGTCCTCCGCAGTCAAAGATGAGAAGTCCCTTATTCCCTGGGAATCAATGGCAATACAGAATCTGCATATGCAACTGTTAAACATGGTCATGGTGGACTTTGCCCAGCCTTCTCTTCTTTTCATATCAAGATATTCGACGACGACAGGCTTACACCACTGAGGCAGTTGAGTAAACAGTGTCTTTTTAAATACGAAACTGGATTTCAGCGGGAAATCAATTCCTTTCCTGCGTGTTTCCAGTAAGCAGAGAAAACGCCTGTGTTCGCAAATTTCCTCGTAGTGGTATAATCCGTTGGTTTTTAACAGCTCAAGCCACTTTTCTCCGCATAAAGGGGTATAGCGAAGTCCGTTCGCGTCCATAAACAGATAAAGTCGGTTCATTATTTTACGAAAGGACCACAGTTCGGCCTTGGAGTATTTTTTTCCTACATGCTCGAGATATATCGAGTCACACAGCTTCAGATAGTCATCGAGAGACATTGAGCCGCTCTCTACCGCATCCGTCCTGAGTTGTAGCAAATCACCATCTGACAAGAAAATGAGGGGAGAACCCTTGCTTCTTATTTCGCAATCGACAAATACCGTGTATCCGTATGAGACGAGCCCGCGTTCAAACAGAAACTGCAGAAAACTTCTCAGAATCGAATGCGATTGTGTCTTCAATTTGTATGGCATGTTTTCCATAATAGAAATTTGGTCCAACAGAGCAGCATACGTGATTGCGGAAATCGAGAAGATACCGGTGTCCTGAAATCTTCCCAATATTATGGAACAGTAAGTAGGCTTGGTTTTTGACTTCTTGGAAGTCCAATCATAGAAATCCGTTCTAATCGACGAAAACTCCTCGTTAAGCTCCGTCGTTTTCGGTTTGTAGCAGTATGTATATGCAGGTATAGTGGGGTTTCCACATCTTCCGTAAAGAATTAGGCTGTTAATTCTTCTCACGGCTGCTTTGTATACCGCGAATATGGTGTTTTCACGAGCCGGCCTTTTGCTGTCGAGCCAGTTTTCGCCAATTTCGAGCGAATACGTGAGTTGCTTGGCAACAAGATACTCCCTCAGCTGAGCATAGCAGACATTATAGTAATGTACTACGTACTCACAACGATTGAGCTCGGTAATATATTCCATTACCGAGCTCGTAAGATGATCGAATTCTTCTATCATGAGAAGCCCTCCTGGTAATTATTGATGTGCTTCCCATTATACCATATTAAGTTTTATACGCACATTTTCTGCTGTCGGTTGCGTACGTATTGGGTTTATTGCGAAGTGTGCGTATAAGTAAAATGTGCGTATAA
>JAJQAK010000094.1 GCA_021203845.1 Clostridia bacterium
GTCCCTTGAGGATTTCCGAGGATGCGGCTTCATAATTTGAAACTCCCGTGACCTCTTGCCATTTCCCCGTGTGAGTCAAAACCCTCATCCCGACCTCGACTTCTTCTATCGGAAATTGCCCCTTATCGGTGAGAACCAAAGTTCCTTTTACAAGACCGCCTCTACTCATTGGGTTTCTCCTTCTTCTCACACTCTTTGCGGATGCGGGCAAGTTGAGCTTTCGCTTCTTCCATGCTCATGTTCCACAACTCTTTGCCGACGGCTTTCCATGTTTTACGCATTTCACGTCTCTCTTTTCTTGTCATTTCTGTTTCTCCTTCTCTTTGCATATCTGTAACTCACGGGCAAATCAAAATGTCACTTAACTTATCCAGGGCTTTGTCCCGCATCCGGTACACGCGCGCCATGTAGCTCCTTTCCTTTTCCGTAAAGTCCTCTTTGTCACCATAGAACTTCATGTTGATGACCGTCCAATTCTTGTATTCCAAATACCGCATCGTCATAACCAGCTTTTCGTCCTCCGACTTGAGCTTCCCTATCGCCTTGGTTATCGCCTCCCTCTCCGACCTTTGTTTGGCCTTCAACTCATTCAGCCTTGTGAGTAAATCATCACGCCTCGATATTATGTTTATCAGCTTGTCGTTTCCGGGGGACGAACTTTTGGGCATACCCGACAAATCGGGACAGCCGACGGTGTACATCCTGTTGCACACTCTTTGAAATTTCTCATCGACGTTCTCTATCTCGAAACGCAAACCTCTAAATGCGTCCAAGCGTTTCCGCAATTTGTAGGTATCGCCCATAGTTTCCTCCGCTTAAGTTTAAAACGGTATGTCGGGGTCGGCGCCCCCGTTCCCGTTGTTGCCATAATTCGGCCGTTGCCTTGAGTACGAGTTGCCACTCTGTTTGTTTCCATAGTTGCCGTACTGTGAATTTCCGGCGGGCTTTCTCGGCACTTGATGGGTTGCCTCGTATTCGGGGTCTATCTTGTCCATGTCCGTCTTGCTCGACAGGAACTCAACGTCGCTCACCGTGACATCCACCGCCAACCGTTTGACTCCGTTCTTGTCCTCGTAGTTGCGAAGTCCCACGCTGCCCTCAACCGCCATCTTCATGCCTTTACGACAATACTTCGCCACGGTTTCCGCAAGCCCCCTCCATGCCGTGCAGTCAAAGAAGTCCGTTATCTTCTCCCCGCTCTCCGACTTGTAGTCTCTGCTTACCGCCAGCGAGAACCTGCAAACCGCTATCCCGGTCGCCGTCTGCGTCAATTCGGGGTCTCTCGTCAAATTGCCTATAAGAAATATTCTGTTCATTTTTTCAAATCCTCCATAGTTCTTTGAAATTGTTTTTAAAATGCTTTTTAAACTATTTAACGTCGCTTATGCACACCATGACTTGCGCCTTGTCGCCGTAGCGTTTTTGGATATGCAGGTCAACGATGCTCGCGTCGTCTTTCCATGCCACTCCGTTTAAGCCGTCCAGCACCGCCTTCTCGATGTTGTCCGCATCGGGACGATTCCGGCAGAATTTGGAATCCGTATTTTGCTCATCTCCGTATGCCTTCGACTTCTCAAATACCGCCAGTATCTCGACCCTGATTGCCCCCTCAAAAACCTTGCCGTTCGCTTTCTGTAGGAACACCAATCGCACGAGACTTTCATAGTCCTTCGTTTTCCGCGGGGTGTAGGCGACCGACTTGCCGTTGTCGTTTTGCACGACCCTCGGCCTCTCTTTCCCGACGGGTCTGCCGGGGATGACGAACACAACCTCGTTCATACCTTGCCCCCTAAAAGACATATGCCGGTCTCGCCGATGTCGGGGAAAATTATGTCTTTCAAATCCTCACAGCCGAGAAATTCCAATATCTTCTCTGCCTCGTCGGCAGTGAACGTGTTATGCTCGATTTTGTAATAAATCGTTGACGGCCACACGCCCAGCACGGATGCCAAGCTCGAAAAGTTTCTGCCGTTTTGATTACAAGCCGTTTTTAACAGCGTCCGATTCACCATACGACACCTCACTCGCCATCCGCGACTTCCCCTTCCGCCAACTTACCCGTGGCATCGCTTGCGGCCCTGTCCGCATAATCGGGGAAAAACACCTCCATCATGTTCTCGATGTGCAGATAGTCGGAAATCTTCGTCGCTTCTTCCATCGCGAATCCGCTCACGTTCAGCTTGTAGAAAATCGTACTTTCCTTCACTCCGAGTAAATCGGCGACGTCTTTGTTTGTCTTTCCCGCCATAACGCGAGCACATTTGAACAGCGTTTTGTTTACCATTCCGCCCTCCCTTGTTTGTTTCTCAAATTTATTAAAAATAATTATAGCCTTTAAACGCTTGTACAGCCCCATATAGCGACGTTTTTGCGGTCTCGTATAGGACAGCGAACCGCCCCCTATCGCGCGTCAGCGAGCCCGTACGGGCGTCTGACGGCGTTTTAAATTCATATCGACGCCATGTACACGATTTTAGGGGTCAAATTCGCCGTCTGAGCCGTCTTTTTCTTTCCCGACGGGAATATCGACCGAGTTCAACTCGTCGCTCTCCGTGCGCATGCGGGCGTCTGACGGCGTTTTGTGCAGATAGTCGTAGGCTCTTTCGGTGTACGAGCAGAAATAATAATACATATCGCCCTTAAATGCCTCCGAGAGCGTCAAGAAGTATGTCACCAGCCACGACACGAAATTCACGTACTCGTCCGTCCGACAGTGGGACTCCTCGCAGGAAAGTATATCCAGCGCCTGATAGCGGTGCCTGAGCATCATGTTGCGGACGAGGGGTGTTTTGTTTTCACAGACACTCATGGCGACAAACTCCGTTGCGATTCTCAATATCTCGGTTTTATGCCCTATACTCAACGATTCCCACTTCATGCCTCGCCTCTGTATGTGTTACGCTTCATTGTCGCCCTTATGTCGTCTATGCGCTTTAAAAAACCGGCTCTCTCGAACTGCAGGTCTTTCTCCTCCATGAAGCACAGGTCTATGTACCTGTCCACGGATGCGGCATATGATTTCAATATCGGGGACAAGGCATCGAACTCGCTTTGTTTTAATGACCGAAGTTCGCTTTTGTAGTTTTTTTGTATCTCCTCGACGTCCGTCATGCTCGATACGGAGTTTATCTCGCTGTTTGCCGCATAATAGAGCTCCGTCATTTTTTTTGTGGTTTCAGCCATTCGCCCACAAAAATCCGCCCATAATTCTTCATTCGTCATTTCTGCCGGGGTCGTGAGAATCTCAAGCCTCGCTATTATGTGCGACAACTTCGGAGTCGTGCGGTACTCTCTCACAATCTGCTCGGCCGCCTTTCTCAATATCTTGGCGTCATACTGCTTGAGCGATTCGTACCAAAAATCCGTTTTCATTTGCAACTGGTCTTTGTCCAGCCCCGAAAACAAATCGGGGTACTCGGTCTCGATAAATCTTATCATGCCGATAATCTCATTTTTCGTCGCCACGTTTTTCGCCTCCGCTTTCATCTTCGCCTATCTCGTCGATTAGCTCCATGAACAGCTCGTGTCCGGTCTTGGGTTTTCCTTTCTCGTAGTCGTCGTATCTTCCGTCGAGAATTTCTCGGTAATGCCTGAAAATGAAGTCCATTGTCACTTTCTCCCGTAGCCACTTCGACTGCTCCAATTTCTTCGACACCTCGTCCCACTTGATTTCGTAAACAACGCCGTTGAGGTTCGCGGTGTTCGCCAGTTTCAGCCCCCATCGCTTTGAAAATCGCTCGTAGCCCTCAAGGTCAAATTCGAGTTTCGGCGCGGCTGTCGGGTCGCCTTTTTCACCCGGCTTCATTCTCTCCAACTTCGGACTCAGCCCTAATTTTTCTCCCAATTCTTTCTCTCTCTTTTCTCTCTCTGTTTCCTCATCAAACTCATCTAAATCCTTATTTCCCAAGCTGGGGTTATCACTAAACTCTATCTCTTCTGCATATCCCAACTTACTATCTCTATCCATAGTCTCGTACTTATCATTTACTTCCTTCATAGATATACTTTCAGAAGAAAGAGAATGAAAGGAAAGTAAACCTTTGTTTGTGCACTTAATCCCCGCTTTATCACCGCTAAACGGGGGTTTTTCTCCGCTAAACTCCCGCTTAATTAGGGTTTTTCCCCGCTTTACGTCAGAATTAACATTTTCTGTTAGTTTCGGACATTTTTCTTGTACCTCCTCATCGGACAGCAACCAGTATTCGTTTTTGAACTTTTTGAGCAGATTTTCGAGGCTTCTTTTGCGGTCTTTCACGACTTCCAAATAGCGTTTTTGGATGCCCTTTGAGGTAATCACGACGTACTCTTTTTCTTCGATGAACGTCAAAATTTTAAGCCGTTTGAGCAGGTCGATTGCGCCGTCCACGACCTCGTCCGGGCAGTTTATGCTCTTGCGTATGGAGGCCTTGTAGTCGTCCATAAACGGCACTTTGAGGTAATATCCGTTTTGATAAATGTCGCATAAAATATGCAGATACACGAGGAGCCCGAATCCGTCAAAGCGGTTCAGCAGCGGAGCCAGCTCCGAGCTTGTCGTGAAAATATTTGTTTGTAACGGGAAGTAATCAAGTCCCTTTTTCAGTGGTCTCGCCATTCACAATCCCCCCATTTTATAGTGTATAAAATTGTAATATCGCAGTGAGTTGCCGCCCCGTGTCATTCCCCTCACGGGGCGGTCTCACCACAATAAAACAGTATGGAAATATCGTGTAGGCTATTTAGTCGTTAGGGCCGAAGGGCAGTTCTTCCTGCATTTCGGGGGGTAACGGAGTGGTCTGTATGAGGGTCATTATTTCTTGATATTGCCCCTTCGTGAGCTTCGAGGAGGCCTCGATTTTACGCTCGTCCATGTAGCTCTTTATAAGATTTAGTCCGTAGTCTTTCCCGAATTTCATGGTTGCCGTGTTGAACATATTTGAGATTTCCTCTTTATCTATCGGACTGTATGCGCTGACTTTCGGGGTTGCTTTCGGGGCGACCGGTTTGCTTGTCGGCGCGGGCTGGGGAGCGGGCTTCACGCCGTCCTCCGCCTCGGCTTGAAGTGAGCGGATATAGTCGGGGTCATCCGCGGGCGTCGGCATTTGGAAATTCTTCATAAGGAAGTACCTGTTGCAATACGTCTCCGCGGCTCCGAAGGCCTGTGACACATCACTCATTTGACCCACTGCCGCATAGGTCTCCTCTATGCGCTCCGAGGGATTGTCCACGTTAATCCATGTGTACTTTGAGCAAGCCGTGTACCTATACTCGACGACTGGTTCGCCTTTCTTATTGTGCGTCTCGACCGTCTCGACGTGCTGTGTCTCCGGTATGATGCTGTGCGCCAGTATCACGCGATATTTTGTCATCGCCCCCGTGAGTTTGGCTTGAAGCACATCCTCCGTGACGTACTTGTAACCGTACCCTTTCGCGTTTCTTTCGGTCACCCCCATCGAGTTTTGGACGGCGAGCAACTTTTCGTAAATGTTCATTTTTTCAATTTCTTTTGCTTCTTCGAGTAATTCCTTAACTGCTCCCATATCACACCTCCGATTACTTTCTTACACATACATTGAGCGTTTCTTTGTATGTGATTCCGGGTATCTGAATTGTACCCTTGCTTTCCCTGATGAGCTTTTTGACCATCGCCTCGTCAACGGGGCGAATAATCATTCCCAACACCTCGCACGGCACTTTGGAGAGGTCGATATTCGTTATCTCCCAGCTCTTTGTTGCGTACGCCCCGTTCGCCGTGGGTTTCTCGCCTTCAACCACTATGTCAGTCCCCATGTCCTCGATAACTCCGAGAGTATTGAGGAGCTCCTGCGCCTCCTCGGTCTTGCCTTCTTCTTCGAGCTTGAGGGCCTGTGCGAGTATCTTCTCTTTCTCGGCCTCCGCCTCGGCTTTGAGCCTTTCCTCCTCGGCTTTGCGCTCCTTTTCGAGAGCCTCGGCGTAAGTTGCCATCGCGGCCTTGAGAGCTTTCTCCGCGTCGTCGAAAATCTTGGTCATTTCCTTTTCGCGAGCGCAGATTTCTTTGTGTGCCTTGTAAGCGTTGTCCTTCATGGGTTTGAAAAAGTCGAGTACCACGTCTCTCTTTCTCTTGATGTCCTTAATGGTTTCCGCCGCGCCTTCGTACTCCTCGTTGTTTGTTATGACGAGGTTCATGTTTGCCATGTCAACGGCTTCGCTGTTGACATATTCCGTCAGTTGAGTTTCGTCTTTTAATGTGTTCCCCATTACAGAATTCCTCCATACGTTTTATTGTTTTTCTCGATGTAGCGGTACAAATCTAAACAATCGGTGAAAATCTTCCACGCCTCGGTGTCGTTGAGGTCGTGTTGCTCGGCGTGAAATTTTCCGTTGTTGCTTATTTGAATTATGAATTTCTGCTCGATCTCAATGCCTTGACTGCGGAGCATCTGCTTGTAAGCTTCAAGCTGAACTCTCGTCATGTATTTGATGACCTTTTCGGTGGTCTTGAAGTCGAGGAGAGTGAGCTTTCCGTCCATCATGCACAGGCAGTCTATCGTTCCGGCATACTGCAGGAGTTTGTGATAGAATTTGTGCTCCATGCACACGGGGGTTATTGTATGACCTTTTGCGAAGTCTACAAATGCGTCAAGATAGCCTTTGAGGTCGCCTTCAATGTCCTCGATTCCGTATTTAAGGTTAAGCTCGATTGCGGAGTGAACGGCCGTTCCCCTGTCGGCTGCGGCTTGCAACACATCGTGGGGTACGTTGCCATAATGACTTTTTGAAAGCGGATTCATAACTTGCGAAACGCTCGGCAGGACGCGACCGCCTATTGTGTACACGTGCTTGTCATGCTCGAATCCTAATTCATTACATTCGGGGATGATTATTTCTTCCATATTGTCACCTCTCAAATATCCATACTTGCTTTTTTGAAACTCTCGCTCAAAAAAATTACCTTCATTCAATTACACACTTATTATATATTGTTTTTTTGGTTTTGTCAATAGTTTTTTTGTAGAAAGTTTGAAATTTTTTGAAGTTTACTACAAATTTTTTAGAGAGTCCCACAAAATAAAGTTTCAAATCTGTAAAAGAGGTATATAATATTTTTACAATAATAAAACAACATGGAGGTGGGACATATGGAATCAATTTTCGGCGAAAGACTAAAAGCCTCTATGGAGGCGAGAGGTGTAAACATGGCATGGCTCGCAACGGAAACGGAAACAGCTCCGTCGAGCCTGTCGAGGTACTGTTCGGGGTACACCTATCCCGAATCTCTCAACACGGTGGCAAAGATAGCGAAGGTATTAAATGTCTCGGTCGATTATTTGGTGGGCGCGACGGACGTTATGACACCCGCGCCCTCAATATCGAAAGAGGTGAGTGAGTTCGAGGAACAGTATTCACATCACTTCAGTAATCCCGATTTTCAGGTTTACGTCGGGGTGTATGCCAATCTGTCTCCGAAGGCAAGAGGGTTTTTGGTGGAGCTGGTGAGAGCGTACGGTATGAACCAAAACGTCGTCGCGGAGGACGGCGTGACGATTTTACCCAATCAATATAACAAATAGGAGGAAACGGCATGGAGAATGTTTTTAGTGAAAGGCTCAAGGCCGCTATGGACACAAGAGGCGTAAACGCAAGATGGGTAGCAACCGAAGCCGACACTACAATATCGAACATTTCAAGATATTGCAGCGGGTCATCCAGTCCCGAAATACTCAACATTATCGTGCGTGTGGCGAAGGTGCTCAACGTGTCGATAGACTACCTACTTGGAGCGACCACGGTTATGGCTCCCGCCCCGACAGCCGCAAAGGACATAAGCGAGTTTGACGAAAAATACTCACATATCTTTGGAAATCCCGATTTTCAAATGTACGTGGGGGTGTATAACGACCTACCCCCGAAGTCTCAAATGTTTCTCGCCGAGTTTGTACGGAACTACGGCATAAACCAAAACGTGCTTGAGGCGGACGGGAAAACACCGGTTACGGACAAATAAAAACAACCGCTCCCGAAAATATTATATTCAAAGGAGCGGTAACATGAACGAATTTTTGTTATCTCTTTTGGCGGCACTTCAGACCCAAATAACGGGCTTGGCGACCGCCGTCAATGATGTACAGATTACCCTCGCGAAGGTCATGGGGTATATCTGTGGCGGGGCGTTGTCAGCCGCCGTAAACCAAACAACCGAGACGGAACCGGCCTTGCTTCCTCCGCCCTCGGATGTGAAATTCAAACGGAAGGAGTTTGCCAAAATGACGGAATCGGTGCGAATCGCCTTTCAGGACGGGCATATTAAAGCGCACATGAGAGTACGCAAGGACGGCTTGTACGAAGTCCGCGCGCAACTCGACAAGAAAGTATACACCGGCGCGGGAAAGACCGAGGACGAGGCGATAGACAAGTTCATATCGTGTGTGAACGCCCACTCGGACAGGTTTATAAAATTTAATCCCGAACGGAAGGCGGAAAGTAACAATGTTGCTTCGGAGACGACAACCTTTGAGACGTACGCAAAGACGTGGCTCGAAGTGGTAAAAAAACCGAATATACGGGAAATCTCATACACGGCATACTTGAGTCAGCTCACGGGGTACCTCATTCCGAAGTTCGGTAAAAAGCAAATGTCGGAAATTTCAGCTTTGCAGATACAGGAATATCTAAATGGTTTATGTGAAAAAGGAAATGGCCGGACGGCAAAACAACTTTATCTTCTACTCCACTCGCTTTTTGATTATGCGGTCGCGGACGATATTTTAGCCGCCTCACCCATGCGGAAGCTCTCGCCTCCGAAATTTGAGCAAAAGGAATCTCAACCGCTCACACCGGAACAAGAGAAGTCGCTCATAGAACGCTTTGAGAGCTCGCCTGACGACAAGTATCTGCAGGCCTATGTCTTTATACTGTTCACGGGACTTCGCCGTTCAGAGCTCGCCACGGCCGTCATAGAGGGCGATTTCGTGAAAGTTGTGTCGGCAAAACAAAGAGCCGGCAAAAAAGAAAAAACAAGATTTGTTCCCATAACACCCATGCTGGCAAAGTATCTCCCCAAAATAGACATGGAGACGATAACGGCAATCCCCTGTGCATATCTCACGGCATACGCGCCAAAACACCTCGACGGGCATCACACACACGAACTCCGGCACACGTTCGTGACGCGTTGCCAAGAGTGTGGAGCGCGCCAAGATATTGTCGCCGTTTGGGTGGGCCATAAATCAAACGTACCGAACGTGACAGACATTTATACCCATCTCGACCAAAACAAAAAACTACATTTGGAGGAAGCCCAAAAAGTGATTTACGATATATAGGCCGCTCCCATTTTACTCCCATCTCGCTCCCTTTTTGTCGTCTCATGCGATAAAAGTATTTGCGATTTGGGAGTATTTTTTTATGCCGTCACAATATACCTTGCCTATAATTATTGCCTGCAATCAAAAATTGCCTTCGGGGTAATTTCTGGTTAGAAAGTCAATTTTTTAAAAATCGGTCAACCCCATGAGTGTAGTATATAATATTTAACCTCATACAACATATTGTGGCATTGCGCAAAATAAGAGAGTCGCTCTGTGGCGACTCCCATTTTTCTCCCATATCACTCTCATTTTGAGTCGGGCGCTTCATTGCTTCTTGTCTTGTCTATATACTCCCTCATCGTGCAAGGCTTTTGAAGTTCCTCCCAATGCTTTTCGGGGGTATCCCTCTCGACTTCCTCGGCATCTTCGTCTATCTTTTTGCGGTTCTTTTTTTTCTCGGACGCAAGTTTCTTTTCCTGCTCTTTACGCGCTTTTTTTACGGCGTTATCGTGAAGCTGTTGACGTTTCCACAGTTTGTCCGTGGTTGCCCTCAACTTGCGTATCTCGCGCTCCTGCTCGTCCATACGCCCCTCAAGCTCGGTTATACGTTCTTCTTGAGTCTTGCCCTCGGTGGGTTGCTTTTTACTCATGTTTGTTTCCTCCTTTTTTTCATTCGTGATATTTGTAACCCGAATTCAATTTTTCTCATACCACTTCACAGCCACGTCATAAAACCCCTCGCCGTCCGCATAAAACGACATCTTAATCGTGCCGTCCTCTTTTATACTGACCTTTGATTTAATATCCATTATGGCCGATTGTGCCGACAATGTGTTTAGGATTGAAATAAATTCAGAGCGGAGTCTCGCGGGGTTTAACGTGAACTCCAGCTTGAAGCTCCCCAGCCCGTCTATATTCATGCCCTCGGCGGTAAAAAGACACATTCCGAAGTCCCTGTAATACATATCTATCGGCATGAGAAAGTCCACAGTCTTTAACGCTTCGTCTATGACGACGTTAGCGACAAAACCGAGTTTGCGCGCATAGAAATCGAGAACCTTTGAAACTGCCAATCCTATGGGTTGTGAGAACTCTCCCCCCAAGAGCTTTAACGCCTCGTCCGTGTTGAGTCCGGTGGCATGGTAAACACTGCCTTTGTCTCCCATCGATTCCGCTTTAAACATCATCCACTCTCCTGAAATAATCGCTGTCGAGAAATTCGGACGGAGTTATGTCGAACCCTTCACATAACAAAAACAGCGTGGCCAAGGTTATACCCTTCGAGAGTTGCTTGTATATGCTCTGTATCGTGCCGAGAGAGACTCCTGATTTTTTTGCGAGTCCCGTTTTGGTCATTTTCTTTTCAGCTAAAAGCTCGTTCGTTCTCAATATTACCGCTTGCGTTATCGTCATATTTCACCCCTTATGCCATTACTTTCCGGAGCAGTCTGTACTCCGCCGGTGTCACGTTCAATTCCGCGAAATCGCCTATTTCCAAACAGGCGTTGAGCTTCACCTCGCCCTGCTCTATCGCTTTCTTGCGTCTTTGATACTCGACTTTGCGTTTGTCCATTATGAGCGGATTTTTCTTTGAGTCCAGCACGGGGGTGTCGTTCGCGTCGTGTTCGCAGACTTCGTTTGTGAGGTCGGTCATTTGCGTCGTGTAGTCTACGTACACATTGGCGAGTTCGTCCGTGAACGTGACGAGCTTTTCCGCGGTCTTGAGCGGCATTTTCGTGTCGTTCATCGCCGTGAGTAATTTACGTATCAGCAATGCCTCCCTGACCGTCACCGTTACAGTTTTCATTTCTTCACCTCAATCGACAGTATCTTCCCCGCGGGATAGAAAAAGTAATAATTGTTGTGGCTGTTGTAGCCTCTACCCCACACCATCATTATCCGGCGCACTGTGTCTTTGCTTACGGGGACAATTCTCCACAACGGATGCTCTTTACTTCCGTATTGCGCGATTCTCGCCTCAATCGAAAAAGGTATGTCGTCCGTTTTGACGCTTACCGGAGTGTCCATTTTCGCATAATATGCGACCTCGCCGTTCGTCATTTTCTTATGCTCTCCCTTGCGTTGATATATTCCGTAATCCCCCAAAGACATCTCTTTGCGTCTTTCTTTGATATTCTTTTCATGTAATCTGACGCCAAATCCAAGTCGTCAAGAGACTTCTCCCACTTGACGTAACCCATTTCATCGAGCCGGACCATAAGATTATCCCCTTCCCCCATGCGTTTCAGACTAAACCATGTATGAAATTCCATGCACGAAGGAGTCTGCTTTTTGACGGTAAATCGCACAACTACATCGCCAAAATTGACGGTGAGTCGCATGGCGTTGTCGCCCTTCTCCATGACGGTTTTGTATGAGCCGAGCCCACCCATAAGCAACCACTCAAAAAACTCCCTCTCACCTATCGGTAAATTCATGTATTTCTCACCGAAACAGTCGCGTAAATCGTCCGCCGTAAATCCGGTGCTTAAATACTCAATGTCTGAGTAAACCCTGTCCATTTTCCCGTGTCTTGATATTTAAAACAGCCCCTCTTGTCCGTTTCTCAAGTTCCATCTGTCGGTCGTGTCCCGTTGTCCGCGATTATTTGCAAACATCACGAAAGCCGAGCACTCCGCGCAGCCTATGGCCGAAACATACATCGGCAACGGCATTTTGCCGGTATCGACCTCGTAATAAAGTTGCCATACTAAAACATTGGCGCAGAACGGACAGGCCCTCAACTTCTTGTACGGAGTTATCGCCTCTTTCGGTGTGTCCCTTACGGCCGCGTTATATCCGACGTTCCACCCCAATGGACGACTGTTCCACATCTTCAAGAACTCGTCCCCTTCGTCGGGAATCGTCACCGTCGCGCGGCATATGTCGTTCATGCACACGATGACGGGTGTTCCGTCGTTCATGGAGCTTATCTTCACATCTTCCGAGCCACAGAACGGGCACGGCTTAATCCTGCTTTCTGTCGGGCTTTGTGTCACTGTCCACCTTTCTGCCGAGTTGCGCATATGCCGCGGTTTTCTCTTTATCCAGCTCTTTTCGGGCATACTCCAGCGCATCGTTTGTTATTCTCTGCTGTTCCTTGCGGTCGGGTGAGACCTTCTCCGTAAGGTACTCCGTCATAAAAGAATAGAGGTTCACCTTGTCCGTCAGGGTGAGTATGTAGTCGCTCTGCTCTTTCATTATCTTGACGCAACGCACTATTTCCTCTTGCGCCTGCGAGTATTTTTTTGAAGCCATATCAACCTCACACAAATTTCTTCCAATTCTTTGACTGCGTTTTAACAGGCTTTTTCGCTATCTCGGCGTAGGTCTTTTCTTCCACCGCTCTCGGCACAACCTCCCAATCCCTCAACAGCCATACCTCGTCGCAACAGTCTATGAGGAAATGCTCCAGCCTTTTCTGCTCCTCGGCATTGAGCGGAAGCCTTTTTATTGTTTTCGGGTTTATGAGTTTGTTGCCGGTGAGAGGAAGCATCGCCTCCACCCTCCTGCGATTCTCCTCATTCTCGCTCGCCACCAAGAATACTCGCATATCTGTATTTCCCCTTGTGTGCATATCCGCAACATCTGAACACGAAAAAACGTCGCCGTAAATCGCCTCGCCCTTACAGCACGCCGCAGTTCGCCTTGAAGTCCCTCGCGTACATCTCGTCAACCTCGACAAGCTGTAAGCCCTGAACCTCATCGGTCGCCAAATAAAAGGCCGTGAAGTACCTTTGCTCGGTCGGGATTCTCAAAAGTTCAACCCAAGTTCCGTTGATTTCGGGAGTACGGCATATGAACTCCATACAACCGGTGTCCAGCGCCTCACCCTTGATTTTTTGACGGATTCTCGGACTTTTGGAAACACCCAAAACCTCGACGTCGGCTTTTAAGTCTTTAACCTTGACCTCCGTCTCGTACCCCAAGTAGCCCATTATTTTATTAAATTCTTCCAACGTCAAGACATCATGTGACAGCCGCCATCCATAAGTCGCAGGATTGAGCCCCAGCCCCTTCCACAGTTCCTTATATGTCGTCTTGCGCCTCGTCACGGCATCGTCTATCAATTCTCTGAACGTCATAATCTAATTCATCGTGCCGTCCGTGGCGGCTCTCGGACGCATTATTAACATCTTGTCCTGCCCCAAGGACTCCACTCCCGCCCTGAAAGCATCGGCAAAGCCGGCATCTTCATTCTTGAGGGTGTCATACATGGCCTCACACAGTACAACCACATCGGAAAGCAACTCCCCCAAATTTCCGGACAACTCCACCTTCGCGTTTCCTTTGCCGTCATTCTCGTACTTTACCATGTCACTCCTTTTGAGTCTCGTCCTCAATCTTCATTATCAGACGTTTCTTTTTCCCGTAGTACGTGAGTAGGTCTTTAAATGCTTCGGCTGTGTCCGCCTCGCCTTTTTCGGTAAGCCCCTTGTAGATTATCGTACACATGGAAATAACCTCGGCAACCAGCAAAGATGCGCTCCCCTCGATTTCAACCGACGCAAAGCCCTCCCTCTGTATGGCGGCCTCATCCTTATCTAATTCAATCTTACAGTTAATCATAACTCAATTATACCATATCTCGCCCCCGTGTCAATAGTTTATTGCACATTTTGTTAAAATAATCGGCGAGAAGTTTTTTGCACAAAAAAGAGCGGAGAAATTCTCCCCGCCCTAAAACACTCAAACAATGGAGGATTACCATATGCCGCCTATTTCTTGCCACTCGCAGTCCCCCCAAGGCTTCTTTTCTTTCTTGTCGTCATAAAACCTGTAAGAGTCCGCGAGCTCTTTTAGCGTCCCGTCGCAGTACATCGCACCGAGCTTTTCAAGGCACTGCGTGGGCGTCCCTTCATCCAAATCTATGAACGACGCCCCGATTCCGTAGAAGTAGTCATCGTCCTCTTTGCCCTTGTATACAAGCCGGCACTTCCTGCCCCCTATCTCCCAAACGGCGAAATGGTTCATTCTGTCTTTGCAGAGCTCCTCATTCACCTCCTCGACCGCGCTTTCAAGGCTGCGCAGATTTGCCTTGTAACTTGCGTCTTTCCTCGCCTCCTCGGCTTTCTTTTGCTCGTCAAACATGGCCATCACGGACTCAAATTCTTCATACGTCATATGTTTACCCTTTGCTTTTATGAAGTTAAATTCTTCTTGCGTCATATCTTCACCTCCCATTACTTCTTATTGGTCTGCTCGTCCCACCACGACTTCATGAGGTAGGAGAACTCCTCCTCCATTTCCGCGGCGA
>JAJQAK010000086.1 GCA_021203845.1 Clostridia bacterium
AAAAAACCGGCACGCTCGCCCACTACTGCAAAAAGGCGCACGTCCGCGAAGACGTCATAGATTCATTCATCGGGGGATATGAGGACGTAAAAAATCTCAAGGCGGGGTCGGAACGCATAGCCGCGCACAACGACGCGTACGTTGCACACCACAAGGAAGAGGAGAAGGATTATCTCGACGGCATTCTCGGCACAATCGACAAAAAAATAATGTTGGACGAGGAGCAGCGCGACGTCGTTCTGGCAGACGAGGATTACACGCTCGTCATCGCGGCCGCGGGGGCCGGCAAGACGACGACACTTGCGGCGAAGACCAAATATCTTGTCGATAAAAAAGGCATAGATCCGAGTGAAATACTCATTGTGTCTTATACCAACAAGGCCGTGGGTGAACTCAGAGAGCGGATAAACGGATACCTAGGCATCAAATGTCCCATCGCCACTTTTCACAGTGTGGGCAGAGCCATTTTATTGAAACAGGATGACAGTAATTTGGCAGTGGCGCGGGATGGTTTTCTGCACTATGTCATAAACGACTATTTCAAATCGACCATTCTCACACAGCCCCAACTTGTGGACAAGCTCATATTGTTTTTCGGGTCGTACCTGGATATGCCGTACGACGGGAACGACAGAGAACTTTATATGCATTATCTTTCGAGGCAACCGCTTACCACGCTGAAAGCCAACATGGAATCATACAACGACAAAACGATAGATAAAAAAACGCAGAAAGATGAGACCATAATGGATGAGCAGGTACGTTCCAGAGAAGAAGTCAGAATCGCAAATTTTCTGTACCTTAACTGCGTTGATTATGTGTACGAAGAAAAATATCCGTATGTGATGCCGGGCTCGAAAAAACTTTACACGCCGGATTTTTGTCTGAGACAGGGGTCCAAGACCGTTTATTTGGAGCATTTCGGGATAACAGAAACCGGTGAGCACAGCGTATATTCTTCCGAGCAACTCGATAAATACAAAAAAGAAATAAAAGACAAGATTGCATTTCACAGACGGCACGGAACGAGACTCATATACACGTTTTCCAAATATAAGGACGGAAGGGACACCCTCGAGCATCTCGAAGAACTCCTTAGAAAGGAGGGCTTCACTCTGGTGAGAAGGAACAGCGAGGAAGTGTTCAAAAAACTCGTTTCCAACGAGGAAAACAGGTATATCTTCAAGATGGTCAGCCTGGTCTGCAATTTCATCAATAATTTCAAGACGTTCAATTATGACGAAAAGCAGTTCGATGAATTCAGACAGGATGCGAATGTGAGGGAGAAACTCTTCTTCGACATATGCGAGGCGTGCTACCTCGAGTACGAGAGAAGGCTCAGAGAGCAGGGTCGCATGGACTTCCAGGATATGATAAACGAATCTGCGAGACTAATCCATGAAAGGCGGATATCCGGGGAGCAGTTGCATTTCAAGTATATCATTGTCGACGAGTATCAGGACATTTCGCGTCAGAGATTTGATCTTACAAAAGAATTGTCCGGACTTTGCGGGGCTAAGGTCATAGCCGTCGGCGACGACTGTCAGTCCATATACGGGTTCTCCGGCTCCGACATAACGCTTTTCACTCATTTCTGTGATACAATGGGCTACGGACGGGAGATGAAGATAGTACACACGTACAGATACTCCCAGGATCTGATAGACGTCGTAGGCCCCTTCATAATGAAAAATCCCAGCCAAATAACGAAGTATCTCATATCGAGTAAAACCATAAAAATGCCAATAGTTGTTCATGCGTATGACGAAAAGTACGATAAAGACAGATACAAGGGTCAGGGCGGGAAATTTTATCATATGGCACTTCTTGTGGAGGAGCTTATAGGCAAAATCATCGCCGTCAACAAAAAAGCGGGGTTGCCGGATCGTTCGTCCATTCTCCTTATAGGCAGATACAACGTTGATGTGACACATTTGTCGTTCACAAGACTTTTTTCCTGGGATGAAAGAAACGCGCGAATAACGTGTAACAGGTATCCGAATGCAAATCTCAGTTTTCTGACGGCGCACAGCTCGAAAGGCCTCGGATTTGATAACGTCATCATAATAAACGGCAGTGACGGTGTATACGGTTTTCCCTCCAAAATAGAGGATGATCCCATAATAAAAAGAGTGACGGTGCAGGATAATTCTATGGATTATGCCGAGGAGAGAAGGCTTTTCTATGTTGCGATGACGAGGACTAAAAACAGGGTGTTCATCATGGCCCCCAAGACGCATCCCTCCGAGTTCGTTCTGGAGATTTTAAGAGACTATCCGGACAAGGTCACTCTTCGCGGAGAGATTGCCGCTGACGTAAGGACCCCAAATAACCTTATGAACACGTGTCCCATATGCGGTTTCCCGCTACAGGTAAGATATAATCCCAATTACGGTCTTAAACTTTGGATGTGTGCCAACGAACCGGAAGTCTGCAACTTCATCACGAACGATCCGTCCGGCAGGAAAATGTCGATAATGAAATGCCCGCAGTGCGAAGGATATCTCATAGTAAAGAAGAGAAAAAATTCAAGCGAGTACTTTTTGGGTTGCACGAATTACAAAGACGACAAAACGGGATGCAACGCGACAATGTCATATGCAAAATTCTTAAAGAAAGAGTGTTTGGAAGATGATTTGGATGTGTTGACGTCACCTTCCGAAAGCAGAAATATCGAGCCGTCCGGTCAGAAGACCGCCAACGAGCGAAACGGCGGCAGAGCCAGGGCAAAAGACGAGGAGGCCCCTACGGAAAGGCCGAAAAGGCAGCATCTTACCAGGGAAGTCAAGGTAACGATAAACGGCGAGGAGTACAGGCTCATCGCGAGTTCGGAGGGCGACATTATGACGGACGAGAATCTTCTTCTCCGTCTCATAAACGTAAGGGAGGAGCTTGCGGAAGAAAGGGAGACGCCCCCGGGCGGAATACTGACGAAGGACGTCCTCGTGAATCTCGCGACTTATGCGCCGCAGACGATGGACGAGTTCCTGTCCCTTCACGGGACCTCCGAAAAGATGTTCGTCGAATACGGAGTGAGATTCGTTTCCGAAATCAAAAAATACATCTGGTCCGAATAACCGTATGGAATTTCAAGTGGGTAGTGTCGCTACCCACTTGTCACACGGAGGCCGAAATGTTCGATAAGGAGTTGCAAAAGAGAATAGACGCGGAGAGCAAGAAAAAA
>JAJQAK010000147.1 GCA_021203845.1 Clostridia bacterium
CCGTGCACTCTCGAGGGAAAGTGCGTGGGGTACGCCGACAGGATAGCGTACATAAACCACGACATAGAGGACGCCATACGCGCGGGGATACTACACGCCGAGGACATTCCGGAGGGCTGTGCCTCCGTGCTCGGGAAAAGCTCCAGGGAGAGGATAAACACGTGCGTGTACTCCATATACGAGTACAGCGACGGGAAAAACTTCGTGTCCATGCCGCCGGAGACGGAAAGGGCGCTGACGGAGCTTCGTCAGTTCATGTTCGACAACGTGTACAACACCAGACAGGCGCAGGGCGAGGAGGTCAAGGCGGATAAGATGCTCTCAGAGCTCTACGGGTATTTCAGAAAAAATCCCGAACTTTTGCCGGACACGTACAAAGAACTTCTCACGAGGTTCTCCGAGGACCAGGTGGTGACCGACTACCTGTCGTCCATGACGGACGGATACGCGATATACGTGTTCAACTCCATATTCGTGCCGCGGGGCTGGACATTTGACGACGAGGAAAACTGATGCCCATCGAAAACGATTTCGTTCAAACGCTCAAAGACAGGGTGAACATAGTGGACGTCATACAGGGATACGTCCACCTCGAGCGCCGCGGCGATTCGTGGTGGGGATGCTGCCCCTTTCACCACGAGAAGACGCCGTCTTTTTCCGTGAGCGAGACGAGGCAGTTCTACCACTGCTTCGGGTGCGGAGTGAGCGGCGACGCGATAAAGTTCGTCCGTGAGATAGAGTCCGCCGACTTCATGGAGGCCGTGAGGATCCTCGCCGACAAGGCGAAGATACCCGTTCCGGAGACCAACTTCGACCCGAGAAAGAACGCCGAGGAAAAGAAGAGGAAACAGACCATTCTCAAAGTCCTCAACGACGTGGCACATTTCTATCTCGACAATTTAAACTCCGGAAACGCGAAAGAGCACATAGACTATATCCTAAAAAGGGAGATTCCGTCGCCTGTCGTGAGGTCATTCGGCCTTGGCGCGAGCCTCGACTCCGAGTCGCTTCCCAAATACCTTCTCGGAAAGGGGTACACGACGCAGGAGATGGTGGACTCGGGTGTCGTGTACGAGTCGGGAGGCCAGCTTTTCGACAGCCAGGCGGGAAGGCTCGTGTTCCCCATAATAAACGCCTACGGCGAGGTCGTGGGGTTCGGCGGGAGGACGCTCGCCAAGCCTTCGCCCGGCGCTCCGTACGCGAAATACAAGAACACGAAGGACACCCTGGTATTTACCAAGCGCAAGACGATATACAACATAAACAAACTCAAGAATCTCAAAAAAGAAGCCGCCATCCCGCAGGTAATAATGGTCGAAGGGTACATGGACGTCATATCGCTCTATTCCGCGGGCTTCAGAAACGTCGTGTCCAGCATGGGAACCTCCCTCACGCGCGAACAGGCCGGGATAGTCAAGAGGTACACGTCGAACGTGCTCATATCCTACGACGCCGACTCCGCCGGCGAGGACGCGACGGTGAGGGGGCTAGACGTTTTCAAGGACGAGGGCATAAACGTCAGGGTGGTGAAACTACCCGAGGGGTACGACCCGGACGACGTCATAAAAAAGATGGGACGCGCGGAATACCAAAAATGCCTTGACACGGCCGTGCCCCTCATAGACTACAAGCTCGAAATCGCCGCGAAGGGAAAAGACCTTTCCACGAACGAGGGGAAAAGGGAGTACGTGCAGGCCGCGCTCAAGGTCATAAGGACGGCGGACAGCGCCGCGGAGCAGGAGGAGCTCATAAGGACCCTGAGCAAGGCGACCGGGATAACGTATGAGTCTCTCAACAGGGACCTCGGCAAGACGCCGGTTTCCGGGGCGAAACCTCGGCCCGCCCCCGCGCCGCCGAGCGGAAAGAAGGCGGACGCCGTGACGAAGGCTTCGAGATTCGTCGTCGCGTCGTATCTTTTCAACGCGCCGTACGTTTACGGCGACCCCGTCGGCGTCCCGTACACCCACGAGGTGCACAGGATGATAGCGAGGCTCGTCAAGGTGTCCAGGGAGATGTTCGGAAGAAACGCGGACATATCGGAGCTTCTGGACATGGTGGAGGAGAACACCCCTGAGTACGACGAACTCAACAAGGTCCTCGAGTACACGTTCGGGGAACAGCTCAAGGGCGAGGTGGCCGAACAAAGTTTTACCGACTGCAAAAGGAAGCTCAACATCAACGAGATTGAGGGAAGGAGAAGGGAGCTCCAGGACAAGGCGAACGCCACGGATTCCATACCGGAAAAAGCCGGATATCTGCAGCAGGTAATCGCGCTCGACAGACAGATACAGAAAATCAAATCGGAAAAAAATTAGGAGGTTGAAATGGTTTTAACTGACGCGAAACTGGGTGAGATAATCGGCCAGATCATAGAGGACCATCAGGCGAAGGGTTCCATAACGACGAACGCTCTGTGCGACATAATGGAAAAGTACGAGACCACGCCCCAGCAGATGGACAACGTCTACAGAAGCATCTCGGACGCCGGAATCCAGATAATAGACGAGGCGGAAAGGGACAGGGAGCTCTACGAGGAGGCCCTTCAGGACATAGGTCTCGACGACCCCGTCAAGATGTATCTCAAAGACATCGGCAAGGTGCAGCTTCTCTCGGCGGAAGAGGAGGTCGAGCTCGCGAGGCGCATGTCGGAGGGCGACGACGAGGCGAGAAAGAAACTCTCAGAGGCGAACCTCCGGCTCGTCGTGTCCATAGCGAAAAGGTACGTCGGAAGAGGCATGCTCTTTTTGGACCTCATACAGGAGGGGAACCTGGGGCTCATGAAGGCCGTCGAAAAATTCGACTACCAGAAAGGGTTCAAGTTCTCGACATACGCGACCTGGTGGATCCGCCAGGCGATAACGAGGGCGATAGCGGACCAGGCGAGGACCATACGTATCCCCGTCCACATGGTCGAAACCATAAACAAACTCACGAGGGTGTCGCGACTTCTCACCCAGAAGTACGGCAGGGAGCCGACCCCCAAGGAAATCGCCGACGAGATGAAGATAAGCGAAGAGAGGGTCAGGGAGATACAGAAGATAGCCCAGGACCCCGTTTCCCTCGAGACCCCCATAGGCGAGGAGGAGGACAGCCATCTCGGAGACTTCCTGGAAGACGAACAGACGGCGACGCCGTCCGACGTCGTGTCCGCGCAGATGCTGAGGGACGCCCTCATGGCCG
>JAJQAK010000110.1 GCA_021203845.1 Clostridia bacterium
TGGGGACATCACGGTGGACGGCGAGCTCATAAGCTCATATAACCGCAAACAGCTCACGATGTACCGAAGGCACGACGTCGGCTTCGTATTTCAGTTTTATAACCTCATTCAGAACCTGACTGCTTTGGAAAACGTAGAAATCGCCGCTGAAATCTGCGAAAATCCGCTTGACGCCGCGGATACACTGGAGCGTGTCGGACTCACGGACAGGATATACAACTTTCCCTCACAGCTCTCCGGCGGAGAGATGCAGAGAGTTTCCATCGCCCGTGCGATCGCGAAAAACCCTAAGATATTGCTCTGCGACGAGCCTACCGGGGCTCTCGACTACGAGACGGGGAAGAACATTCTCAGACTCCTGCAGACGATATGCAGGGACACGAAGAAGACCGTCATCGTGATAACGCACAACCAGGCCATAACCCGGATGGGCGACAGAGTCATACACTTCAAAAACGGACGTGCCGAGTCCGTGGTCACGAACGACGACCCTGTAGACGCATTAACCTTGGAATGGTAGTCGGTTCATGAATAAGTTCACCAGGAACACAATAAAGGACGTCAGCCACGGTTTCGGAAGATTCGCGGCCATCACGCTCATCATTGCTCTCGGAGTCGGGTTCATGATAGGCATAATGCAGTTCACCCCGTCCGCGAGAATATCCATGGACACGTATCTGCGGGACGCAAACGTTTACAACGTCAGCCTAAAGGCTGGATACGGTTTCACCGACGAGGACGTCGAGGCCGTCAGGGAAGTGACCGATTCGGAGGGCAAGTCTCTTTCCGAGGTCGTCATGCCATACATCACGTCCGACGTGATGACGGACATAACCCACGGCAACGCCGTGATGAATCTCGCCACAAGGATATACGGGGTCGATTTCGAAGCATTGCAAAGCGACGGGGGCGTGAACAGGCTCACGGTGGTTGACGGCAGGCTTCCGGAAAAAGCGGGCGAGTGCGTCGTTCAGCGCGCGAACACCAACACGAGGGAGCTCTCCGTCGGCGACACGGTAAAGATGCCGGACGAGCTTACCGCGTCCAATTCGCTGTACGGGGACATATATACGGACGATTACGACTCTCTCGAGGTCGTGGGCATCGTGTCGTCCCCCGAATTTTATTATTTCGACGCGAAAGAGATAACGACGATAGGCACCGGAGTCATAGGCGCGGTAGTATACACGTTCGACAGCTTTTACGAGCTCGAAAAAAATCTCGTCTACAGTCTTTTGGGGACATCATATACCGACGTGGGCGTGGTTCTGAACGGCACGGACAAATTCACCGCGTTCACCGATTCTTACGACGAATATGTGATGTCCAACACGGCATATTATTCGGCACTCGCGGGAGAAATCAAAAACGCACAGACGGAAAAATTGGGGGAGATGCTTTCAAGCGACGTGGCGAGCCTTCTTTCTGACTCGGCACAGGTATACGCTTTAAGTCTCATAAGTTCCAACTACAGCTACGTCGGATTTTCCATGAACGTTGAGAAGGTAAAGGACGTGGCGGGCGTCTTTCCGGTGTTCTTCATAATCGTTGCCGCGCTCGTTGCCCTCACATCCATGTCGAGGATGATAGACGAGCAGAGGGGCGACACGGGGACGTTCAAAGCGCTGGGATATTCCAACGCCCGGATCGTGAACAAGTACGTCATCTACTGCTGCCTGGCGACGATTCTCGGCGTGGGCATAGGGGCGGCCTTCGGGTTCAGCGTTCTGCCCATAGTTTTGTGGACGGCGTACGGAATACTTTACTACCTTCCGAAATTCATCTTCTCTTTTTCGCCGACGATATTCTTCGTGACGCTGGTCGTGGCTCTCGCCGTAACCGTTCTCGTCACCCTGTACGCGTCGAGATCCGTGATTTTCGAGAGTCCCGCGCAGATGATGCAGGCGAAGGCTCCCAAGCCCGGCAAGAAGATATTTCTCGAAAGAATACCGGTCTTTTGGAACCGGCTCAAGTTCTCCCAGAAGGCGACCATAAGGAACATCTTCCGTTACAAGAGGAACATGGTCCTCACGATAATATCCATAATGGGCTGCACGGCGCTCATATTCGGCGGGTTCGGGTTCAGCGATTCGATAGTCCACACGCTGGACATCCAGTACGACTCATTGCAGACGTACGATTTCAGTTTTCAGTACAACCGGGAAATAGACGACGAGAGTTTCCTCGAATTTCTGGACGCGAATTACTGCTACAATCTCTACACGGAGGACGGCACGGTCGTCATCGACTCGAAGACCACCGGGACGCAGTCGGTGACTCTTTTCGGGATACCGGCTGGCGATGAGGGGAACGAGCGGAGCCTTCGCGAGTTTTACGCCGTCGCGGACACCGACGGCAACGAAATCACGCTCGAAGGGGCTGACGTTGCGATATGCGAAAACTACGCGAGAGAGTACGGAATCAAGGTGGGCGACCCCCTTACGTACATGCGGACCGACGGGACGGAGATAAATTTCATCGTGAGTGCCGTCGTCGAAAACTATTCTGGAGGGATTCTTCTCGCCGACTACGACTATCTCATCGAAAAAGGATTTGCCTCGGGATACAACACATATCTCGTAACTCTCACCGATGATTACATCGACGCCATTGAGGAGGAATATTCCGACCTTTCCGTCTACCTCACCGAGAAACTTTTCTCATACGACGGGGTTGCCTCAATATCCTTCCTTTCCGACGCCAAGGCCGTGTACGAAGGGCTCATCTCCATACTCACGTATCTGAGGCTCGTTCTCATCGTCTGTGCGGCGCTTCTCGCGGCCGTGGTGTTGTACAATCTCACGAACATAAACATAGAAGAAAGGCGACAGGAAATAGCGACGCTAAAGGTCCTCGGATACACCCGTCCAGAGGTCGCGGGTTATGTCTACCGGGAGAGCGCCGTCCTGGTGGTGGCGGGCTCAATACTCGGTCTCGGGCTCGGGGCCCTTCTCACGTGGTTCGTCGCGACGAGGATAAGCAATCCCGCTTTCATGGTCTCGTTTTTCGTCTCGTGGTGGGTCTACATAGTCGCTTTCGCGCTGACCTGCGCGTTCGCCGCCATAGTTTACGCGTGCATGGTCGGGAAGCTTAACAAGATAGAAATGGCCGATTCCCTAAAGCCGAACGAGTAGTCGAAAAATAGGTAAAAAAAAGA
>JAJQAK010000002.1:0-8969 GCA_021203845.1 Clostridia bacterium
TGAGTATGTGGTCTCATTACGAGTAAAGCACGCGCATAAAAACAAGTTGAAAAAACATATTAAAAACGGACCCATTAAGCCATGGGCCCGCCTTTTTTGATTTGCTTTTCTCGAAATGTGTGTTTCGTCGGTGTGAACTCCCGTTACAACGTACTTCGTCCATCTCGCGATGATGTGATAAACTTGCATTGTAACACTTGCGCCCAACAAAACGGACCCGGTCGCCCGAGCCCGCACGATTTGATACACGATTTTCAGCTTTGAGACCCCGAGGTCTTTTTGCCGGGGTGAACTCCCGTGACGACGTACTTCGTCCACCTCGCGACGTTCGCGGCGTAGTCGCCGATTTTTTCCAGATGCTTGGCCGTCATTAGAAGTGTAAGCGCCTCGTCCGCCGTCGTCGAATCCTTCTTTATCATGTCGATGAGGTCCGAGTTTATCGCGGTGAGAAGGTTGTCGAGTTCCGCGTCGGTGCCGAGCACGACGTCCGCCGCGCCCTCGCTTTCCTTCATGAACGACTCCACGGCCCCGTGCACCATGGACACCGCGATTTCGCCCATCCGCTTGAGTCTCTTTGGCTCCACGGAGAGCATGCCCGCGGGATATTCGGCCACCATTTCTCCCAAATCGGAAGCCTGGTCGCCGATTCTCTCCAGATCGGTTATGACTTTGAGCGCAGTGGTTATCCTTGTGAGGTCCCTGGCGACGGGCTGCTGCTTGAGAAGAAGCCTTATGCACATCTTCTCTATGGCGCTCTCTATCTCGTCGACCGTCTTGTCGGCTTCGGACACGGCAAGCGCAGCCTCCTTGTCCATCGTGTTGAGCGAGGACACCGCGTCCGTTATCATCTTCTCTATGGTCTCGCACATCTTCCCGAGTCTTTCATGAAGAACTTCCAGCTCGCCGTCGTAAATTTTTCTTGCCGCCATATGCGTCTCCTTATTATCCGAATCTTCCCGTTATGTACTTTTCCGTCTCTGGGTGTTTGGGGGACGTGAATATCTCATCCGTTTCCCCGAACTCCAGCATCTCACCGAGAAGGAAGAACGCCGTGAAATCGGAAACTCTCACCGCCTGCTGCATGTTGTGAGTCACCATGATTATCGTGACTTTGTCCTTTATCTCCTGGCAGAGCTCCTCTATTTTCCCCGTGGATATGGGGTCGAGAGCGGAGGTCGGCTCGTCCATGAGAAGTATCTGCGGCTCGACCGCGAGGGCCCTCGCTATACATAGCCTCTGCTGCTGCCCTCCGGAGAGCGACAGGGCCGGCTTTTTGAGCTTGTCAGAGACCTCGTCCCACATCGCGGCACCCTTGAGAGTCGACTCCACTATCCCGTCCAGAACGCTTTTGGCCCTTATCCCGAACGTCCTCGGTCCGTACGCGATGTTGTCGTATATGGATATCGGCAGTGGATTGGGACGCTGGAACACCATTCCGACGTTCTTTCTGAGTCTCGCGACGTCCATGCCCTTTTCGTAGATGTCCGTGTCGCCCACCTTTATCTCGCCCGTTATCTTGCAGCCTTCCACAAGGTCGTTCATGCGGTTTATGGATTTTATGAGCGTGGATTTGCCGCATCCGGACGGGCCTATCATCGCGGTGAGCTTTTTGTACGGGAAGTCTATGTTTATGTTCTTGAGAGCGTGAAAGTCGCCGTAATAGAGCTCCACGTCGTGAGCCGACACCGCGATGTCGCCTATGTTGAAGGGGTGCACGAGTTTGCCTTTTTTCTTATCCGGCATTCAGGCTTTCCTCCTTTTCTTTGCGAAATGTTCTATGATAGCTATGATGATGTTCAAAATGACGACGAGAATGAGAACAACCGCCGCGGTGGCGTATGCTTCGTTGAAGTACCTTCCTTCCGACATGAAAAGATATATCATGACGGAAAGCGACGCGCACTGCGAACCGTAACCCGACGGCATGACGTTCCCGGAAGACCCCGCGGTGAATATCAGCGCGGCGCTCTCGCTCAAAATTCTCCCTATGGACAGGATTATCGCCGTTATTATCCCGGTCATCGCCTGCGGCAGAACGACCCGGAAGACGGTCCTCACCTTCCCGGCGCCGAGGGCGTAGCTCGCCTCCCTCACGCTGTCGGGAACGTCCAGAAGCGCCTGCTCCGTGCTTCGTATTATCGTGGGAAGCACCATGAACGCGAGCGTTATACCGCCGGCCCACAGCGAATACCCGAGGCCGCACACGTCGACCAGAAAGATATAGCCGAATATCCCGAAGATTATCGACGGAATCCCCGCGAGCGTGTCGATGAACACCCTTATCGTCTTGACTATTTTGCTGCCTTTCTTGCTGTATTCGACGAAGTATATCGCGGCCGCGATTCCGAGCGGCACCGCTATCACCAGTGCCAGCAGGATGAGCATCAGCGTGGAGACAATCGCCGCGGATATGCTCGGGGACTTATAGCTGTACGAGCCGAAAAGGAACTGCACGGAGATGTTGGGAAGCCCTTTCACGAGAACCCACACGACGATGTACACGAGAATGAACGCCACAATCGCCGCGAAAATCCAGGAAACCACGCACCAGCCTTTCGTGGGACCGCCTTTTTTGTCGTACGCGCGCTCCGCGACGCCGCTTTCGCTTCCGGCCGCATCTTCGTCGGTATCTTCCGCGACGCACATCTCGGCCCCGACGGCAGCGGGTTCATGGGGAAGATAAAGACTTTCTACGGCCACCGCCTCGAGGACGGGTGCCGCGGGGAGGACAACAGCGTCCTCGACGGCAATTTCTCCCGCCTGGCCGGTGTCCGGAACCCTGTCTCTATCCTTCCTGCGCCTGTAAAACACCCCGCCGAGAGGTCTTCCTCCCGCGCCCTTTTCCCTCTGAGTCGCCAAAAGTACGACGTTGAGGATGAGCACGAGAACGAGAAGCACGAACGCGTCGGCGATGAGAGCGGACCTGTGGAGCGTGTCGGCCGACCCGTATCCCCAGTTCTTCACGATGTTGGACGTCAGCGTCCCGAACGAGTTGAACCAGCCGGGGTATCCGGACCCGTTTCCGACTATCATCTGTACGGCCATGGTCTCGCCTATGGCCCTGCCGCAGCCGAGGATCAGGGCGGAAACCAATCCTTTTTTTGCGGCGGGGAACATCGTGCGCCACACGGCCTGGTGTTTCGTCGCACCCAGGGCTATCGCTCCTTCGTAGTATTCGTCGGGAAGCGACTGCAGGCTGTTGCGGAACAGCGACGTTATTGTAGGCAAAATCATGATTGACAGGATTATGGCCGCGGGCAGAAGCCCCGTCCCGGTGCCGCTTTGATTGAACACCGTGACGAGAGAGGGCATGACGACCTCGTACGCGAACAAACCGAAAACAATGGAAGGGATGCCGGCCAGAATGTTTATCAGAAACGAGAAAACGCTTTTGAAATTTATGCGGCTTAACACCTTCACGCACTTGCGGACAAATTTGTTTTCGGATTTGACCCTGTCGGGGTTTACCCGTTCCGGACAGTAGTAGACTATCCAGACGGCCACCACCACGCCGATAAACCCGCCCACCGCGAGGGACGTGAACGTCAGCGCGAGCGTACCGACAATCAGTATGCCTACGCCGTAGGAGCTTGCGGAAGCCAGCCATTCGGTCCCGAAAAGGAACTTGAAGAATCCTATCTGGTTGAATGCGGGGATGCTGCCGTACAGCACATATCCAATGATTGCGATAACGACGATAACCGAGAAAAGCGCCAAGACAAAGAAGATTATACGTGCCGTGTTTTCTTTGTTAAATTTGCTTTCTGTCTTTTGCGCCGCCACGATTATACACTCCCTGCGGATACATAGCCCATCGTGTCGCCCTTACTGTTCTTGCGTATGAGCGACAGTACGTTACCGGTGTCGGCAAGCTCGTCCACATCCGACGCGTACGAGATTTCTATCCCCATAAGCTCGTCGAAGGCGGATCTCGTGCCGCTTCCGCTGTCTCTGCCGATCGCCGCCACAATCGTGTCCTGTATCGGCGTGAGATTGACGTACAGCTCTTTTACCTCCTCTATCGTGACGTCGTCCACCTCACAGTTTTCGTTGACGATGAGGGCGATTCCGTCGGTGCAGAGGTTGAAGCAATCGAGCGTGGGATATGACTCCTCGTCCAGTTCCTTGGAGATCATCCCGATGTCAACGATTCCCGCCTCGGCGTCGGAAAGCCCAACCCCGCTGCCTCCGGCCTGCACAGTTATGGATACGCCGGGAAATTTAATCATGTATTCCTCGGTCAGAACCATCATGAGGGGATACACCGACGTCGAGCCGCTGAGGGAAAAGCTTCCCTCGAAAACGCCTTCCGACTCGTCGAATTCAATCCCCTCACGAGTTATGACGTAACCCTCCTCCGTGATTATCTCTATCGCTTCGTCCGTCTGAAGCCAGCTCATGAACGTCTGAGCGGCTCCGCCGAGCTCGGAATCGGATCTGTATACTAAATTAAAAGGGCGTTGCAGTGCGTACTCGCCGGACTCAATGTTCTCGGTGGTGCACTCAACGCCTTCCAGTGACAGTAACTTTACTTCCCCTTCTTTTTGACATGCCGGGAGCATGCAGAGGGCAAGCAACGCTGCGATTAAAATAACTACGAAACTAGTTATTATGCTGCTTCGGTTTTTCATATTCCTCCAAATTTTCTTAACCGGAAATCCGCCGTTTCCGATTTGTTTTTGCATCCGCCGTGCAAAAACAGTTAAGCTTTCTTAACACGTATAATCTAACATAATCATTATAGCACCGTTTGTTTTGTCACTGTCAACTTTTTTCGGAAAAAATTTTAAAAATTTTTTTAAAGCATGAAGAGTCACGGTTTGTCGATATATGGCGTGAAAGCCGAAGAAAAAACGCAATATGCGGGAAGATGGCGAAAAACGGGAAAATCGCGATGACGCGGCGCATGCGATGCGGGAGAAAAAGAAATCCCGGCAGAGTCTGCGGGAAAATTTTGCGACATCAAAAAAACCGCCCTTCCGGACGGCGTTGTTTTGAGTTTGAACTGTCTAGACGATGTCTTCCGATTCGTCTTCTTCTGCGAATTGACCGTATGTAATGTCCACGTCGGTTTTACCGGGATTCGCGGAATTTCTCGCGACGCGTGTAGACACGAAAAAGAGCACAAAGCTTACCGCGAACAGCGCGACGCCTATGATGAGAGGAACGAACGTCCCTTCCGTGTATGTGCCCCAGTCAAAGACGTTTTCGGCGATCCCGAGAATGCCGAACACGATTACGATAACGGCCGAAGCCAGCGCGGCTATCATATAAAGCGACGGCATCAAGGATTTTTCATCGGGCTCCGTCAGTTTCGTGACGATTCCGGAGCACGCGAGGCAGGCGGACGCGATGAACACAAAAGTGAAGAACTGAGCCACAATCGCGTAATTCAGTCCGACTCTCTCCGGCATGTCAGCATATATGTAATCGGCGATGTATCCCACTTTGTACGTGGAAGAGTCCATGTCGGTTAGCTTTACAAGCGTCGTGCGTCCGGAAAGCAGCGCGACGGAAGCCACCAGAAGTCCTATCGAAAGTATGCCTAAAATCAGGCTCGTGAGTCCGTTTTTCGCATAAACGGCCTTCCGGTTCTGAACGACCTTCCCTACGACATAAGCCCCCGTAAGAACGGCCCCGCAGGAAATTCCCGCATATGTCACTCCGTTCAGCGTCACCTCCGTGACGACGCCGTCTATCTCAGTGTATCTCGTGACAAGGCTCAAAAGCATGAGACAGAACGCGACATAGAGGAAGAAAGTCGCCGTAACACATTTCCCGGCGCCGCACGAGGCTTTGCCCGTAAGACTTCTCGTGATCTTAAGCACGCTCAGCACCGTCATGCCGAGCATGGCCAGAATCATGCAGGCCGAAATTATCGTTCCAAACACGGCAAGCGTCCTGGCCGCCGAATACGCCGTTTCCGAGAGAGCCGAGGCGTTGATCGTGCTGTAAACTTTTCCGAAGAAGTGAAAGAGAATAAAATTGTATTCCGACGACTCGGCCGTTTTCACTCCGGACTCCGTCACGGTGTAGCTCATCCCGGTGAAGAAAGTGAATATGAAGACCGTCGCCACGGCCAGCAGTCCGAGGACGGCGAGCACGATCGACATCGTTTTTGTCGCCGTCTCGGAACTTTTCGAGTATTTGTATCTTCTTCGGCCGTCCCTGTCCTCGCCGTCGGAAGACGCATCGACCCCGTCGCCTGACGAGCCGAGCGTCACCTCGTTCCCGGCGTCACCCCTGTATTCCTTTTTGACGAAATTGTCGTATATGACCGAACCGCAGTATTTGCATCTGACGGTGCCGGGCATCTGCCTTCCGCAATAATTGCAGAATTTTCCTTCCGCGGTAAAACTTCCGCATGACGGGCACTTCATCTTCCCGTCAAGCCTGTACCCGCATTTTTTGCAGTATACCGCGTCTTCCACATTGTTGGTTTTACATTTTTTGCAAATCATGCGACTGCCTCCCCGTCATTCCTTCGTATACGTTCATAGCAGCCGCATACGAAACTGACTATAAAGCTTACGGACGACAGGACGAATCCGGCTATCAGGAAGCCGAAGTTCTTGTGCCCGCCGACCATATCGAGTTCTATTTCCTCACATGTTTTGTTGACGGTTACAACGGCAAACGCAAGCAAAAGAATGCCTACGACAAACGCAGCTATGTCCCGTCCGGTAGTCTGCGAGACAGTCCCCGTGCCCATCGCGACGGAAAGCAGATCTGATATCGCAAGACATGCCAGCGTTATGAAGCCGATTGACAAGAGTTCGGCGAAGAAACTGTATATGTAAATCTCATATCCCTCCGCGTCGGAAAGAATCGTGTAGTACAGATAATTGTATCTGTACGTGTATTCAAAATACGAATCTTCTTCCGTAAAGCCGCATGTGGCACCGGAGAGAAGACAGACGGCGACGATGAGAAAAGCCGCGCACACCGCGGACGGAACGATTTTCGCGATTCCGCCCGTTTCCAGCAAGGCCCTGCCGCGTATCACAATCTGTCCGACAAAATACACACCGACCAGAGAACCCCCAAGCGCGAGTCCGACAACCGACGCGGTGTTGAGGTCCAGCGTGACGTTGACGCCGGCGACACTCGTGTTTATCGCCAATAGATTGCGGAAAACCAGCACGAACGCGACATACAGGAAATATGTGAGAATGACGTATCTTTCCGTGTGCTTTACAGGCCTTCCCATAAGTCTGCATACCAGCTTTGAGACCGTTATCACCGTCATCACGGTCATGACAAGAATCATCGCGGCGGAAACGACTGTGCCCAGAACGGAAATGGTATACGAGGACGCGAGCACGGCGCCTTCTATATCCGCCTCCTTTATGGACGAGTACGCCTTTCCGAAGAAATGAAAGAGTGTGTATTTCTCCGTGTTCATGTCGGCGCCGGAAACGCTCAGTCCGTAGCCTGTCACCTCGTACACCGCGCCCGTGAAAAACGTCAGAACAAATACGGTCACAATCGCGGCGAGGGCAACGCAGACAAGTACAAGTGAGAGAATTTTCTTCCACGCGGAAAGATTTTCCTCGGCAGCGACGTCCCGTTCCGTGAAACTCGTGTCGGGCCTCGGTCTTGACTTTTGCGGGAAACGAAGTCTTCCGTCTCTCACCGCTTTCTTCCCGCCCGCGGGAAGGCCGCACTCCGTGCAGTAAAATCCCTCGAAAAGCGTTCCGCACCGTACGCATTTTTTACGGCCGTCGAGAGGATTTCCGCAGTATATGCAAAACGTATCGTCCTCGGTCATCTTGCCGCATGTCGGACACACAGTGTTGCCGTCGACTCTTTTGCCGCAGTCTTTGCAGAACACCGCCGTATCGTCGTTTTCTGTACCGCAATGTTTACAAGTCGCCATATGCCACCCCGTTACATATTTAAGGTTTGAAATAACTTGTAAAGTTTAACCCGTCAGGGGCATACGCGTCAAGCCGTTTTATCCCCCCGCCTTCGGATAGCCTCAATACGGAATGCCGAAGTAGTCCATATACCCTTTGAACACGTCCTGACACGCCCTGCATGTCTCCAAAAGATACCCTCTCTCCCTGTTCCATTCAGTAAGTCCGCGGTAATAAAATGACTTATGACCTTCGTCTATGATAAATGGGACAACATCGTTTTTGAGACACTCCTTTAGCATTATGAGTCTCCCGACGCGTCCGTTGCCGTCTTGGAAAGGATGGATTCTTTCAAATTCAACGTGGAATGCTACAATGTCATCGAACGTGTGAGTTTCCCTGCAGTTGTACGCGGAAAGAAGATTTCTGATTCGCAGTCCTGCTTCGTCCGGTGGTGCTGTTTCCCTGTCGCCCACGACGTTTGGAAGTTTTTTGTATCCGCCGACGGCAAACCAGTCTTTATCCCCGTCCGTCGTGCCCGTCTTAAGCTTACGATGAAACTCCTTTATCATCGTCTCTGAAAGGGGCTTCGCCACGTTTTCTATGCAGTAATCTATGCATCTGAAGTGATTCATCGCCTCGACGATGTCGTCGTAGCGCACGGCCTCTCCCGATGGGATGACAGTTTTCGTCTCGTAAAGACACCTCACGTCGTCTTCGGAAAGAGTGCTCCCCTCGATGCGGTTGGAGTTAAACGTGAAGGAAACCATGATCGTGTTATAGATTCCGCCTAAAAGACGGGTCTCCTTCTCCCTTTTCAAAAAAGCGTAAAGGTCCTTTTCGGTCTTTTCCGAAATCCAGCGTGTTTTGCCTGTTTCCGTCGTCAGCAGATGTTCCATGCTGCACCTCCGTTATTTGACCGGACCGAATCAGAATTCACCGTAAAAGACGGTCTCTTCCAAAGAAAGTCTTTCTGCATGTCTCGGGGAGGGTTCGGCGTCCTCCGCGGGGTATCCGAGCATGAGAAACGCGACGGGTACGTATTCGTCCGGAATATTGTAGGCCTTTTTAGTCTTTTCCGGGTCGAACACCATCACCCAGACACAGCCC
>JAJQAK010000002.1:9069-14430 GCA_021203845.1 Clostridia bacterium
ATTGTAGGCCTTTTTAGTCTTTTCCGGGTCGAACACCATCACCCAGACACAGCCCACGCCGATATCTTCCGCCGCGAGCATCATGTGCGTGGCGACGATGGACGCGTCAATCTCGCCGCTTTTCTTGCCGTCGAACTTTCTCACCCAGCATTTCGTCTCGTCGCAGCACACAAGCAGCGCGCAGGGCGCGTGGTTTTGAGACGCCTCGCAGTCCTTAAGCTTTTCGCAGGCCTCGTCGGTGTTTATGACGAGAATCCTCTGCGGCTGGCCGTTCACCGCCGTGGGCGCGACGCGCCCGGCGTTCAAAATGGCGTCGAGATCGTCCCTCTTAAGGTGTTCCGGCCGGAACTTTCTCACCGAATATCTCTCCCTGATGAGCTTTTCGAATTCCATGATTTTCCCTCTCAATGTAAAACGGGCAGATTGCTCGTCCGCCCGCCGTTTTTTGTACGTACGTTATCCCTCTATCATGTCGAGGACTTTCTTCGCGTCGGGGTCTCCCTTCTGCGCCGCCCTCCTCAGATATTTCGCACCGGTCTCCGTGTCTCTTTCCACGCCGAGCCCGTTCTCATAGCACATTCCGAGGAAATAGAGAGCCTTTATGTATCCGGCATCCGCCGCGCGTTTGAACCATACCGCGGCCTTCTCGAAGTTTATGTCCGTGCCTACCCCCATGTAATAGCTGTATCCGAGGTTGCACTGAGCGGGCGCGTATTTCTGTCTCGCGGCCAAATCCCACAGCTCGAAGCTCTTGTCGAAGTCCCTCGCGACACCTTCGCCGTTGTAGTAGAGGTTGGCGAGAGCGTGCTGCGCGCTGGGGACGCCCGCCTCCGCGGCCCTCGTGTAAAGCTTCGCCGCGTTCACGAGGTCTTTCTTCACGCCGATTCCCTGCTCATAGCATACGGCGAGGTTGTTTATGGCCGTGATGTGACCCTGAGCCGCGGCCCTGTTGAACCACTGAACCGCCTCGGCGTAGTTTCTTTCGACCTTCTTGCCCTTGCAGTACAGAATTCCCATGTGGTTCTGCGCATCGGCGTTTCCGTCCCGCGCCGCCTTGAGCCAGGTCGCGGTGTCCAAAACGACGAGCTTGCCCTCTGGTTTCTGGGGCTTCGCCTCCAAGATGTCTTTCTGCTCCTCTATGGGGACGTTGAGGTCTATCTTCTTTCCGGGGACGATGTTTATCTCGCCCGTCTCCTTCTTCTCGGCCTTCCCGGCGGACGCGGGATTTTCCTCCGCGAAGCCGTAGCCTTTGCCGGCCGCTATCTGGAAAAGCCAGTTGAGATAATTGGGGAACGTCTTGACGTCGGGACCGGTCTTGTCCTTGGCCTTGGCTTTCTCTTTTTCGGCGGTGAGAATCGCGTCGAGCTCGTCGGCGTTTTTAATGCCGTCCTCGTTTCCCTTTTCGGCGGCCTTCCTGTACCACTCCAGAGCGAGCTCGCGGTTTTTGTCCAGGCCGTATCCGTACTCGTAGCATACACCGAGATTGTTCTGGGCGGGAGCGTAACCCGCCGTGGCCGCTCTCTTGTACCACTCAACGGCCTTCGTGAAATCCTGTTCAACGCCGTTTCCGGTGTGGTAGCACCAGCCGAGACGGAACTGACTCAGTATGTCGCCGTCCGTGGCATCCTTTGTCAATCTGTCCATGTCAATGTTTGCCATTATCTCTTCTCCTCGAAATTACTAATGCAATTATACACAATACGGCGGCTTTGGTCAATACGTGTAGGCCGTTAAAATTTGCGCCGGCCGAAAAATTTAAAAGAGCGCCCCGGCATCGGACCGCCCTTTTCTGTTTTTCGCGTTTAGAATTACTCCATTGCGGCGTCGGCGCCGACGGCCTTGAGGTCTGCGACAAGCTTCTCTGCGTCTGCTTTGGGAACCGCTTCCTTTACGACGCCGAGCTTCTCGACTGCCTGCTTTGCCTCTACGAGGCCGAGCCCTGTGGCTGCCCTTACGACTTTGATAACGTCGATCTTCTTCTCGCCGATTGCTTTGAGAACTACGTTGAACTCGGTCTTCTCTTCTGCAGCCTCTACGGGAGCCGCTGCGACGGGGCCTGCTGCGACGGCTACGGGAGCCGCTGCGGATACGCCGAACTCGTCCTCAAGTGCCTTTACGAGCTCGTTGAGCTCCAAAACGGTCATGCCTTTGATCTCGTCAATGAACTTTTTAACGTCAGCCATTATTAGATTCCTCCGATTTTTTTCTGATTGAAATTTTTCTCGCGTATTGTCTGGGACGCCTCCGACTTCCGGCCCGCGGCCTTTTTACCGCATTTCGCGGCCTGCGTGTTTTAAGCTTCCGCCTTGCTCTTTGCTATACCGTCCAGCACGCGAACGATTCCCGACATGAGGTTGTTGAGGACGCCCGCGAAGTTGGAAAGAGGAGCCTGCATGGAGCCGAGCATCTTCGCGATGAGTTCTTCCTTGGAAGGCATCGTCGCGAGGGTCTTGACCCCGTTCGCGTCGACGTATCCGTTGTCGACGAAAGCGCTCTTCACGACCACTTTGTCCGCATACGTCTTCGCCGCCTGGTCCATCATCTTGGCCGCGCACGTCTCGTCCGCGCCGAACGCGAACGCCGTGGGACCTACGAGGTCTTTGTCGAACTCGGTGTATCCCAAATCGTTGAACGCCTTGCGCACGAGATTGTCTTTGTACACCTTGTACTCGCATCCGGACTCTTTGCACTTGTTTCTGAGCTCGGACACTTCCTGGACCGTAAGCTGTGTGTAGTTTACAAGAACAACCGATTTAGAAGCTTTAATTTTGTTTGTAATCTCTTCCACTACGCCTTTCTTGGCTTCAAAATTAGCAGACAAAATCGTCACCTCCGATAAAAATTGCGATATACAAAAATTCCTTACACCGAAGGGGGCGTAAGGAACCTGAAGTCGCCTTTATGCCGCCACCTGGGCAAGACATTAAGCCTTAGGGCACTTGCCGTCTTCGGTAAACGAAATTTACTGTCAAATTATAACCCGCGAACTTGACCCAAGTCAAACGAATTGAAGTCAGTTCCTCTGATAATTCACTTTCACCCCGGGGCCCATCGAAGACGCGAGACTCACGCCTCTGATGTACATGCCTTTCGCCGCCGCGGGCCTTGCCTTGTAGATTGCCTCCATGAGCGCGTCGATGTTCTCGGTGAGCTTTTCCGCGCCGAATGACTTCTTCCCCACGGGGCAGTGGATGATGGCCGTCTTGTCGAGACGGTACTCGACCTTGCCGGCTTTGACTTCCTGCACGGCCTTCGTTACGTCGTTCGTGACAGTTCCGGACTTGGGGTTGGGCATAAGCCCTTTGGGTCCCAAAAGCCGGCCTATGCGTCCCACGACGCCCATCATGTCGGGGGTCGTTATCATGACGTCGAAATCGAACCAGTTCTCGGTCTGGATTTTCTGCACCATCTCCTCTGCTCCGACAAAGTCCGCGCCGGCCGCCGTGGCCTCGTCCGCTCTCGCGCCCTTCGCGATGACGAGAACTTTCTTGTCCTTGCCGGTTCCGTTGGGAAGCACCAAAACTCCCCTGACCTGCTGGTCCGCCTGACGGGGATCGACGCCGAGATGAACGTGAAGCTCTATGGTCTCATCGAACTTCGCCTTAGCGTTGTTGAGGCAGATGTTGAGGGCCTCCGAAAGAGGGTATGCCTTAAGATGATCGTAGCTCTTGCGGCTGTCGGTATATTTCTTTCCTGCTTTCATCTCGCGGCCTCCTTACTCTTCCACCAGAACGCCCATGGAACGGGCCGTGCCCCTGACCATGCTCATCGCGGATTCGAGCGACGTGCAGTTGAGGTCGGGCATCTTCGTCTTCGCGATTTCCTCGACCTGGGCCTTCGTGAGGGTCCCCACTTTGTCCCTGTTGGGTTTCGCGCTGGCCGTCTCGATTCCGAGCGCCTGTTTGATGAGAATGGGCGTGGGCGGAGTCTTGAGAATGAACGAGAAGCTTCTGTCCTGATAAATCGTGACTATGCAGGGAATAATAAGACCTGCTTTGTCCGCGGTTCTCGCATTGAAGTCCTTGGTGAAACCGGGTATGTTGATACCGTGGGGACCCAATGTGCTGCCTACGGGAGGAGCAGGTGTCGCTTTCCCTGCGGGAAGCTGAAGCTTCACGACCGCAGTGATCTTTTTTGCCATATGAAGTTACCTCCGATGTGGTTTTATCGGCGTGCATGGAAAAGATTTACACGTCTCCCACTATAGCAAAGCACTTTCGTGCCTTAATTTTATTCCGTCTTTTTCGTGATCTGCGCGAGTTCGACCTCGACCTCCGTGGGATTGCCGAACATCGTAATCTTAACTTTGGCTTTCTGGCTCGTCGCGTTCACCTCTGTTATCACGCCGTCAAAGCCTTCCAAAGGTCCCGACTCTATGTTCACCTCTTCGCCGGGGACATAGCTCGTGTCCACGGGGAGCGGCTCCAGATGCCATCTGCGTATTTCCTGTTCCGTCATGGCTTTCGCCCTGCCCTGCGGACCGACGAACCCTGTCACTCCCCTCGTGTTGGTTATGAGATACCAAAGCTCGTTGGAATACAGCATCTTTATGAATACGTAGCAGGGAAGAGTCTTCTTCTCCACGACCTTCTTCTTGCCGTTCTTCTCCTCGATGGTCTTTTCCATTGGAATCTTGACGTCGAATATCTGGTCCTGGAGATTGTTGTTCTCGACCATGCGGAAGAGGTTGTCCCTCACCATCATTTCATATCCCGTATACGTGTGCAGGATATACCAGCAGGGTTCCAAAGCTTCGTCTGCCATAAGTCCCTACTCCCCGTCCTAGAGCGGACTCCAGCCGTTTCCGTTGATGAGAGACAGCAGTCCGCCGAGCACGTAGTTGATGACCGTGACCACCACGAGGAATATGACGACCAGTACGAGAACCACCACGGTGTTCTTCACCACCTTGGGGAAGGAAGGCCATGTGACCCTCTTGAGCTCCGAGAAGGTCTCTCTGAGCCTTTTGCCCATTCTGGCGAATATGTTGGGTTTCTTTGTGGCCGCTTTAGCTTTTGCCATAAATCAAATCGCGCGGCTCGCGCGCGCCTCCATAAAGTACGCAGCAGAAATTATTTGCTCTCTCTGTGCTCCGTGTGTTTCCTGCAAAAAGGACAGTATTTGGACATCGTCATCCTGTCCGGGTTGTTACGCTTGTTCTTGTAACTGTCGTAGTTTCTGTGCTTGCACTCAGTGCACTCGAAAGTTATTTTAACTCTCGTCGACGCTTTCTTCATGATGAACTCCGATTAGGTTATATATGTAAAAAGTGGATAAATTTCCGGTGCAAAAAAATGGCACCTCTCAAAGTGCTTATTGAGTATAGCACCCGGATTTTGAGACTGTCAACACAAAAAACGC
>JAJQAK010000001.1 GCA_021203845.1 Clostridia bacterium
ACAACATGCTCTCTGACAGGGAGTACGGGGACGGATTCGCCGACATGACAGTGGAAACCTTTGGGTACGGACTCGGCCCGAGAAACGATTCCCGTCCGTGCATAGTCATGGAGTTCAAATACTGCGGGAAGCTGGACAGAGCCAAGACCGACAAAATGACGGCGGAAGAGTACAGGGAGACGAAGAAAAGACTCATGACGGAGTCCGCGGAAGACGCTCTCGAACAGATAGAAAAAAGGAATTACGCGAGGGATTTAACAAGGACCCATTCACGCGTACTCAAGTACGGCATTTCGTTTTACGACAAAGAGGCGCTCGCGATTCTCGTCGAATGCGAGGGCGGAAAGGATGTCAGAAAAGTGTCTGCCGAGGAGGATACTCCGTTGGCATGACATATCCGACTTGATTGAAATCCTTGTTTATGTAATGTAGTGGAAGTATTATCGGCCCGCCATAGACGGCGGTATGGAAACATTACCGCGGCGTGGCTAAAAATTTCTCGGGCATGGCAAAACGAAAAGTCACGTGAGCAATAACATCGGCACCGAATCAGACATAAAAAGCACAGGGGTAAGAAATCCTTGTGCTTTTTTTGCTCCGCTGAAATTTTCATAGAACGTTCACCGGGATAATTGTTGTCATACTCGTCAATCGGGATGACACTCGGATTCATGCAGTTGATTCCGCCCATACCCCTCGCTATGCCGTTGTCGTCCAGAACGGCGTATTTTTTTACTTCGCGTCTTGTGGGGGACGCGGAAAGTTTGATTTCCAGCGGGAAGATTTTGCCGTCCGCCTCCAAGAACAAATCAACCTCTTTCCCGTTTGTGTCCCTGTAATATGTCAGAGCGTAGTTTTGGGAAGAGTAAGAGATGTCCCTCATGAGCGCGGAGACGACGAAGTTCTCTAAATAGTGCCCGGCCTCGCAGCCCTTTTGAAGCGTTTCTTTCGTCAGCCACCCCGCGAGATTGGCGCATAGCCCCGTGTCCGTAAAGTAAAGGTTGGGCGTCTTTATGAGTCTTTTGAGTTTGTTGTTGTGGTACGGGTGCAGAAGATAGAGTATGTTCAGCTTTATGAGGATTCCGAGCCAGCGTTTCGCCGAGGGATACGATACCCCCGTTTTTTTCGCTATGTCGTTGAGATTGAGTACGTATCCGCTGCTTTCCGCGCAGGCCTTAAGGAACAAGAATAGCGTGGCTTCGTTTATGCGTCCGGACTCGTTTCTCGTGTCGTTTAGAAGATATGTGCTGACGTATGAGGACATGTAGGCCGACAGCGTCTCCGTGTCGGCTGATTGTATGTACGGCATTCCGCCACGCCAGATGTAGTCGAAAACATCGTCCGCGTCGAAGGGCTTCGCCTGAGTCAGCCTTTTCGTGAGACATTCCGAAGAAAAATCCAATGAGCAGTCGAGTGCGGTGCCGCAAATTTCGGCAAAGGACAGGGGATATAGATTCAGAATGCGGACCCTCCCCGCGAGCGATTCCTGAAATGCCGGTCATCATTTCGTACCGCTCGGACCCCGCGAGCCAGAAAAGTCCCGGCGTATCCGCGTCGTCGCACATGAGCTTTATGTACGGGAAAAGCTCCGGAGCCTTTTGAACTTCGTCTATGATGACGGGAGGATTGTGGGTCATAAGAAAAAGCCTCGGGTTCTTTCTCGCGGCGACGGGCATCTCCGTGTCGTCGAGGGAAACATAGCTCCGTCCTTCCTCCGCAAGGTGTCTCAGCATTGTGGTCTTGCCAACCTGCCTCGCCCCGGTGACGAGAACCGCTTTGAAGAATCCGCTCATTTTCAGAAATTTCCTTTCCAGCAGACGCGTGATGTACATATGTGACTCCGTAAAAGTTACGTTATTTTAAACTTATCTTCAAAATAACATAAGAATGGAAGAAGTTGCCGGTGTACATACGATATGTCTTCGCATTGAGAGAATCCGGTGAGAATTAAGGTTGCGGTTTCCTAACATAGTATGTGGATTTGCCGGTTCCTTTCCTCTCTATTATGCCTGCCTCCGTCAGTTTTGTGAGACATACGGCAACAGTTGTTCTGCCGAGGCGGGGGGCCTTTTCCTCTATGTCCTTTCTCGTGAACCTCCCCATCGTTTGGGAAATAATTGTTTGGACATATTCGAGAGCAGACGAATCGTCAGTGTCCGACAGTTTGTCTGCCATCTCGCTGTATGCGGATATTATGGTTCCGAGCATATACCGAATAAAAGGAGTAATATCTCCCGTGTTGGTTTCCCAGCCGGGATTGCTTTTATCCAGTGCTTCATAATACGTCTGCCTGCTTTGATTGATGATTTTCTCCAAACTGACGTATTTCCCAACCATATATCCACTACGGTAAAGCAGTAACGTCGTGAGAAGTCTCGACATCCTACCGTTGCCGTCATCGAACGGATGAATGCACAGGAAGTCGAAAATGAACGTGAATATTAAAATCAGCGGATTTACATCCTGGGAATCAATCATTCTGTTAAATTCTCGGCATATATCGGTTATTGCCAAAGGAACTTCGTGTGGATCAATCGGGGCAAATACGACCCTCATCCCGTCATGTGTTGACTCTTCTATTACATTCGGACGCGTTTTAAATTCTCCGCCGGTTTTATGTGAGTGAGAGAACAGAACCCTGTGTATATTCAGAATATTTTGCGGGATGACGGGCATATCCGCATAATTGTCGTTAATTATGGCAAGAGCGTCGCGATAGCCTGCTATCTCCTCTTCGTCTCTGGTTTTCGGGGCGGCATTATCGTTGCATATTTGCCTTGTTCGTGAAGAACTGGCGCGTATACCCTCTATTTCGTTAGAAAATCTGATGCTGTCTATTCTTGCTCTTGCGTCCAACTTGGAAAGAGCTTCGGGTTTTTCCTGAAAAAACAGTGGCTGCATACCCCTGTATTCGTGAATCTTTGCGACCAATCCAAGCACCGATTGGTCCAGTTTCATTTTTTTAATCAGGTCATAGTTAACATCTCTCATCGCAAACACCTCTCATGGTATATAATAACCTTGTTTTGCGTTTTTGTCAATTATTCGTACGAAAATAATTGATTCTGAACGCAAATTATCTTTTTCGTTCAAAAAGCAATTTTTTTGAACGTATTTTTATTCTGTGAACGTATTTGCGTTCAATATACCGTCTTTTTGAACGTATTTTATGGTTTTTGTACGAATCGCGCGCATATATGCCTGGTAAACCTTAAACCGTGTTGATTCGGTGAAAGATTTCAAAAGAGCGTTTTATTTGACGGCAGGGCGACCTGTATCCTCTACAATATATTCATATGATAATATATTATAACGGAGGAATTTGTATGCAGTATTGTGTATGGCTCGACAGATGGCTCGACGAATACGTCGCCGTCGACTCAAAAATCAAAACGGTGGTAAGGTATGAGGAAATCATACGCGTTCACATCAAGCCGGAGCTCGGCAACATGGACATGAACGAGCTCACGGCGGACAGGCTCCAGTCCTTCGTCTCCAGACTCATGAAGACGGGCAACTCGGTCACGGGAGGCCCGCTTTCCAGCAGCTCCGTGAACGGCGTCATATCCGTTCTCAAAAAGTCCCTGTACGACGCGTACAGGCTCTCCCTCGCGGACAAGTACGTGGCGAACGTCATAAGACGCCCCAAGACGACGGAAAAGCTCGTCTCGTGCTTCTCCCTGGAGGAGCAGAGGAAGATAGAAGGATACGTTCTCTCGGGGAAGGATTTGTCCATGCTCGGCGTGGTGGTGTGTCTCTACACGGGGCTCCGCATAGGCGAGCTTCTCGCGCTCGAGTGGAGCGACGTAAACCTCGAGGCCGGGATGATATCGGTCAGCCGCACGCGCCACGAGGGAAGGGACGCGGACGGAAACTTCCGGATGATAGTGGACACGCCCAAGACCCGCTCGTCCGTGAGGTTCATCCCCATACCCGACAGGCTAAGGCCCGTTCTTCTTAAGATGAAGGAGGGAAGCACCTGCTCGTTCGTGGTGTCCGTGTGCGGCAGGGCGCCGTACATGAGGACGTACCAAAGGAAGTTTTCCACGGTCCTCAAGCGCGCCGGCGTACCCTACAGGAACTTCCACTCCCTCCGTCACACCTTCGCGACGAGGGCGCTCGAGTGCGGCATGGACGTGAAGACGCTTTCCGAGATTTTGGGGCACAAGTCGTCCGTCATAACGCTCATGAGGTACGCGCACTCCATGACCGAGCACAAAAAGAACATGATGAACCTCGTGGGCTCGCTTCTTTCGGACTCCCTTCCGGATCCTACCCAAAACCCGTGAGTCAAATATGTTGTGTGAAGGCCCGCCGAAGTGGTATAATTGGAGAGTTTTTGAGGGCGGGCGAAAGCTTCGCTCCATAAAGGCGCGTGATACGATCCATAAAAAATGGTGATATGTATAATTATTCAAAAACGTGTATAAAAACGGTCTTATATTGACGTATCCGCTCTCTTTTTTGTATAATAATAAAGCTTTTTGCATAAACGGTGCATAAACTTCGCCGCCGAAACGTTATTCGCTGCGGCGCGGGTTTTCCGGAGGGAAAATGTACGAGAACGACATAATGATGCCGAGGCGCACGCCTTTGGAGGGAGAGGTCAAACTCTCCTCCGGGTGCGCGGTGGCGGCGATAATAGACAGGTCCGGGAAGAAGATGACGGGCGAGAAGATAATTTGCTCCATAGCGACCATGCACGACCGCTCCAACGGGCTCGGCGGCGGGTTCGCGGGGTACGGAATCTATCCCGACTACAAGGAGTATTACGCCTTCCATCTTTTCTACGACGACTTCAACTGCAAGAAGGAGACCGAGGATTTCCTCATAAAACACTTCGAGATAGTCTACTCCTCCGAGATGAAGACGAGGAAGGTGAAGGGCATATACAACGAGCCCATAATCTTCCGCTATTTCCTGTACCCGCTCTCCAAGAGGCTGGCGAACTCGCTTCTGGACGAGGAGCAGTACGTCGTCGGCTGCGTGAACACGATAAACGCCGAGATAAAGGGCGCCTTCGTCTTTTCCTCCGGGAAAAACATGGGGATATTCAAAGGCGTGGGATTTCCCGAGGACATAGGCAGGTTCTATCTTCTGGATGAGGAGTACGAGGGCTGCATCTGGACGGCGCACGGAAGGTATCCCACGAACACCCCCGGCTGGTGGGGCGGGGCGCATCCCTTCGGGCTTCTGGATTTTTCCATCGTGCACAACGGGGAGATCTCGTCGTACGACGCGAACCGCAGGTACATAGAGATGTTCGGCTACAAGTGCTCGCTTCAGACGGACACGGAGGTGATAACCTACATCATAGACTATCTCATCCGCGTGAAAAAACTCACCTTAACCGAGATAGCGAAGGTCATATCCGCGTCTTTTTGGTCCACGATAGACGAAAAGGACGAGGACGAGAAAAGGCAGGAAACATTCCTGCGAAAAGCCTTCCCCTCGCTTCTCATAAACGGGCCGTTTTCCATAATCTTCGGGCACAGCGGCGGGATAATGGCGCTCAACGACAGGCTCAAACTCCGCTCAATGGTCTGTGCGGAGAAGGGGGACCTCGCGTACGTTTCGTCCGAGGAGTGCGGGATAAGGGTAGTGGAGCCCGAGCCCGACAAGATCTTCTCGCCGGCCGGCGGGCAACCGGTCATATACACTCTGTCCGAGGGAGGTAGAGAATGATGGAAACTTTCATCCCCCCGGAATACGAGGTAGTGAGGGACAAGGACCTCTGCATAGCCTGCAGGGTCTGCGAGAGGCAGTGCTCCAACGAGGTGCACGAGTACGACGAAGACCTCAAAATGATGCTTTCCGACAGCACGAAGTGCGTGAACTGCCACAGGTGCGTGTGCCTCTGTCCCACCCACGCGCTCAAGATAGTGAAGTCGGACGACACGTACAGATTGAACGGCAACTGGTCCAAGCAGGCCATGAACGAGATATACAGGCAGGCCAACGACCGCGGCGTTCTTTTGTCGTCCATGGGGAACCCCGAGGACTACCCCATATACTTTAATAAAATCCTAGTCAACGCGTCGCAGGTCACGAACCCGCCCATAGACCCCTTACGCGAGCCCATGGAGACCATAGTGTACCTCGGCAAGAAGGACGTCGAGATAAAAAGGGACATAGAGGGGAGGCTCGTCGACACGATGGGCCCGCAGCTCAAGCTCACGACACCCATAATGTTCTCCGCCATGAGCTACGGCTCTATATCCTACAACGCGCATCTGAGCCTCGCGAGGGCTGCCGAGGAGCTCGGCATATACTACAACACCGGCGAGGGCGGGCTCCACAGGGACTTCTACAGGTACGGAAAGAATACGATAGTGCAGGTAGCCTCGGGGAGGTTCGGCGTGCACGAGGAGTATCTCAACACCGCGGCGGCGATAGAGATAAAGATGGGCCAGGGCGCGAAGCCCGGCATAGGCGGGCATCTTCCCGGCATGAAGATATCCGACGAGGTCTCGAGGACGCGAATGATACCCAAGGGCGTCGACGCCATATCGCCCGCACCGCACCACGACATATACTCCATAGAGGACCTTCGCCAGCTCATATACACGCTCAAGGAGGCCACGGACTATAAAAAGCCCGTCATAGTCAAGATTGCGGCCGTGCACAACGTCGCGGCGATAGCTTCGGGGATCGCGCGCTCCGGCGCGGACATAATAGCGATAGACGGATTCCGCGGCGGCACGGGAGCCGCTCCCACGAGGATAAGGGACAACGTCGGCATACCCATTGAGCTCGCACTCGCCCAGGTGGACGAAAGACTCCGTGAGGAGGGTATAAGGGACGCCGTGTCCGTCGTGGTAGGCGGGTCGATACACTCCTCGTCCGACGTGGTGAAGGCTGTAGCGCTCGGCGCGGACGCGTGCTACATAGGCTCCGCGGCGCTCATGGCGCTCGGGTGCCATCTTTGCCGCAGCTGCCATCTCGGCAAGTGCAACTGGGGGATAGCCACGCAGAGGGAGGACCTCGTCAAGCGTCTCAACCCGGACACGGGGGCGGAGAGGCTTGTAAACCTCGTCAAATCCTGGACCATGGAGATTCAGGAGATGATGGGCGGCATGGGCATAAACTCCATAGAGGCGCTCCGCGGGAACAGGCTCATGCTCCGCGGCGTGGGGCTCAACGAGAAAGAGCTCGAGCTTTTGGGGATTCTCCACGCCGGACAGAACATGTGACGCGGCACACAAGATTTTTATGAGAGAGAGGAAAAACCTATGCTTTGCAGCATCTGCGGTATAAACTGGGGCGACGAAGGAAAGGGCAGAATGGTGGACATGCTGTCGTCCGACTACGACGTCGTCGTGAGATACCAGGGGGGCAACAACGCCGGGCACACCGTCATAAACGAAAAAGGGAGGTTCATTCTGAACCTTCTGCCGTCCGGGATACTCCGGGGCGACGTCGTCAACGTCATGGGCCCCGGCATGGTCATAGACATAATGCACCTCGTGGGGGAGATAGGGAGACTTCGCGACGCGGGGATTGAGATAACCCCGGAAAACCTCAAAATATCCGACAAGGCGATAGTGGTCATGCCGTACAACATAACGCAGGACATACTCGAAGAAGAGAGGCTTTCCAAAGCGACCGGCAAGCCCTACGGCTCCACAAGACGCGGGATTGCCCCGATATACGCCGACAAGTACATGAAAAAGGCCCTCCGCATGGGCGAGCTCAAAAATCCAGAGAGGATGTACGCGCGTCTTAAAGACATCGTCACGTGGAAAAATCTCACGATAACGGCGTACGGGAGCGAGGCGGTGAAGGCGTCCGACATGGAGGCGTACCTCAAAGAATACGGCGAGCCCCTCAAAGACTTCGTCTGCGACACGGGGGCGTACCTCGACGCCGCGGCGAAGGAAGGGAAGGACATACTCTTCGAGGCTCAGCTTGGGGCGCTCCGCGACATAGACTACGGGATAGTGCCCTACACGTCGTCATCTTCCACGATAGCGGCGTACGCGCCGATAGGCGCGGGAGTTCCCAATCTCAAGCTCGACAAGTCGATAGGCATCATGAAGGCCTATTCGAGCTGCGTGGGCGAGGGACCCTTCACCTGCGAATACTTCGGCGAAAAGGCGGAAAAGCTCCGCGAGCTCGGTGGCGAGTACGGCGCGGCCACGGGAAGGCCGAGAAGGGTGGGCCCCTTCGACGCGGTGGCCTCCAGATACGGCGTGAGGTGTCAGGGCGCAGACGAGGTGGCGCTCACAAAGCTCGACGTCTTGGACGCGTACGACGAGATAGAGGTAGTGGACAAATACGTTCTGGACGGGGTAGAGATCGACGATTTCCCCTTCACCGACGTTTTGGACGAGTGCGAGCCGCACGTCATAACGGTGAAGGGCTGGAAAAAAGACATCTCCGCGTGCAGAAAAAAGGAGGACCTTCCCAAAGAGGCTCTCGACTACATCGCTTTGATAGAAAAACTCACCGGCTGCAGGGTAAGGTACGTCTCCGTCGGCGCGGAAAGGGACGCCTGCGTCAGGATGTATTAAGGTTAGAGATGAAAAGAATCTATGTGAACGAGGAGTGGTGCCTCGGGTGCCATCTCTGCGAATACGAGTGTATGTTCGCAAACTCCGGACTCGACAAAATGTTCAAACTCAAAGGAAGGCTTTCCGAGTTCGTCCCCCGCATCAAAGTCGAGGGAGAGGAAGGCTCCCCCGTGCATTTCGCGGTGAACTGCCGTCACTGCACGGACGCCGTTTGTGTCCAAAGCTGCATAGCGGGGGCTCTTTCCAAAACGGAGGAGGGGACGGTCGTCATAAACCGCGATAAGTGCGTGGGATGCTTCACGTGCGTTCTCGTCTGCCCCTACGGCGCGATAATGCCGGGGCCGGACGGTTTGGCCGCGCAAAAGTGCGCGCTCTGTACCGACAACGGCAGGGGAGGCGTTCCGAACTGCGTCTCGCACTGTCCCAACGGCGCGATTGTATACGAGGAGCGCGAGTGAGATGAGATACGTAATCATAGGCGGCTCCGTCGCGGGGATTGCGGCCGCGGAGTCAATAAGAAAAACCGACAAAGAAGGCGAGATAGTCATTCTCACCGACGAGAAATATCCCGCGTACGGCAGACCCACCATATCCTATTACCTCAACGGAAGGATTTCCCGGGAGAACATGGCGTACAGGGACGAGGACTTCTACATAAAAAACGACATAACGCTCCGGCTTGGCGAAAGGGCCGTGAAGATAGACCCAAAGAAAAAAGAGGTCGAGACGGAGACCCGCGAAAAGATTGCCTACGACAGGCTCCTCGTGGCCGCGGGGTCGTCGCCGTTTGTTCCGCCCACGGAGGGGTATGAGCTCGTGAAGTCACGTCACACGTTCATGACCATGGACGACGCGCTCTCTTTGGAAAAAGACCTCGGCACGGACAAAGACGTGCTTGTTGTGGGCGCGGGGCTCATAGGGCTCAAGTGCATAGAGGGGATATACGGTAAAGTTAAAAAAATCACCTGCGTTGACATGGCGGACAGGGTCCTTCCCTCAGTCCTCGACGCGGAAGGAGCTAAAATAATTCAGACGGAGCTTGAGGGGAAAGGCGTCGAGTTCGTTTTAAACGACAGCGTCGCGAAGTTCGCGGACGGGAAGGCGACGCTCAAATCCGGAAGGAAGATATCCTTCGACATACTCGTTATGGCCGTGGGGGTGAGGCCCAACACCTCGCTAGTTTCTGACGCGGGCGGAAAGGTGAACCGCGGGATCTGCGTGAACACGTACATGGAGACGTCCCTTCCCGGCGTCTACGCCGCCGGCGACTGCGCGGAGGGGTACGATTCGTCCGTGAACCAGGACAGGGTCATAGCCATCCTTCCCAACGCGTATTTCCAGGGCAGGGTCGCGGGCGCGAACATGGCGCTTCCCGAGGGCGGCACCAAAGAGCAGCTTCTCGACGCCGTGCCCATGAACGCCGTGGGGTTCTTCGGGACGCACGTTTTGTCCGCGGGCTCGTACGAAGGCGAGTGCATAAGCGACACGGAGGGCGGAAGGTACAGAAAGCTTTTCGTCAAGGACGGATTTTTGAAGGGCTTCATTCTGATAGGGGATTTCGAGCGCGCGGGGATTTATACGTCGCTCATACGCGGCAAGGTGCCCCTCGAAGGCCTCGACACGGAGCTTCTCGCGAAGGCTCCGCAGCTTCTCGCTTTTTCGAAGGATGAGAGGAAGCGGAAACTCGCGCAAAAGGTGTGACATGGTAATCAAAGTAGACGAGAACACCCACTTTTCCTATCTCAACAGAAAGGTGAAGGAGACCAAAGACGCGGACGTGACCATAGACGGCTGCATAGGGCAGCGCTACATCGCGGCGGGCCTCAAGGACAAGAACATAGTCATAAACGGAACTCCCGGGAACGCTCTCGCGGCGTATCTCAACGGGTGCACGATAACCGTGAACGGAAACGCGCAGGACGCGACCGGCGACACCATGAACGACGGCAGGATAATCATCTACGGCAGCGCGGGCGACGCGACGGGCTACGCCATGCGCGGCGGCAGGATATACGTCCGCGGAAACACCGGGTACCGCGCCGGCATACACATGAAGGCCTACATGGATTTGAAGCCGATAATCGTCGTGGGCGGCAGGGCCGGCTCGTTTCTCGGCGAGTACCAGGCGGGAGGCATAATAGTCGTTCTCGGCCAGAACGACGACGGACAGCCCATCTTCCACAACTTCTGCGGTACCGGGATGCACGGCGGGGTGATGTATTTGAGATGCGAAAAACTCCCCCACAGGCTTCCCTCGCAGGTGTCGTACCGTACCGAAAAGGGGCTCAACATAGAGGAGCTCAGGGAAATCGTGACGGACTACTGCTGCTACTTCCCCGAATACGACGCGGAAAAGATGCTCGACGCGAACTTCTTCATTCTGACGCCCAACACCGCGAACCCCTACAGGGAGATGTACACGAACAACTGAAATCCTTCACACTTGCGAGAGAGAAGAACATGGTCCTCAAAGAGACATACAACATGGCGTCCGGATACGCCATCCCGAAGATAGGCTTCGGGACGTGGCTTATCAGGGACGACGACGAGGCGTGCGAGGCCGTCAAGACGGCGATAGGTGTCGGATACAGGCACATAGACTCCGCCGAGGCCTACGACAACGAGGAGGGCGTCGGAAGGGGGATACGTCAGAGCGGCCTAAAAAGGGAGGACGTTTTCCTTACGACGAAGCTTCGTGCCGAGCTCAAGACCTACAAAGAGGCCGCGAGGGCGATAGACCTCTCTCTCAAAAAGCTTTCGACGGACTACATAGACCTTATGATAATCCACTGCCCGCAGCCGTGGGACAAAAGGTTTCAAAGCCCCAGAAGCTACGACGAGGGGAACCGTGAGGCCTGGCTCGCCCTCGAGGACGCCAGCAGGGCAGGGAAGATAAGGACGATAGGCGTGTCCAATTTCGACGAAGAAGACCTCGAAAACATCCTCGAAATCGCTTCGGTCCCCGTGTCCGTGAACCAGATAAAGACGCACATCGGCGTCACCCCGTATGGACTCATAGACTTTTGCGCCGAAAAGGGGATTCTCTGCGAGGCGTATTCCCCGCTCGCGCACTGGAGAATAAAGAACCCCGAGATCATACAATCTTACGCCGACAGGTACGGCGTGTCGTTCGCGAGGCTCTGCATCCGCTACACGCTCCAGCTCGGCATGGTCACGCTTCCGAAGACCACAAAGAGGGAGCGAATGACAGAGAACGCCGACGTGGACTTCGAGATATCCGCGGAGGACATGGAAAAGCTCAGAAAGCTTTCGATAAACGGCGACTACGAGCTCGTTGTGTAGAGGTGTATGCGATGAAGTTTTACAAGATGCACGGCATTGGGAACGACTACATATACTTCGACTGCATGAAGGGGGAAATCGAAAACCCCGAAAAGCTCGCGATCCGTCTTTCCGACAGGCATTTTTCCGTCGGCGGGGACGGGATAATTCTTCTCTGCCGCTCCGACAGGGCCGACTGCAGGATGAGAATGTTCAACGCGGACGGCTCGGAGGGAAAGATGTGCGGGAACGGGATAAGGTGTATCGGAAAGCTCGCGCATGACCTCGGATACGTGAAGGGGGATACATGCACCGTTGAAACCCTTTCCGGCATAAAGACGCTGAAACTCTTTCTTGGCGACGACGGCCTCGTGTCGTCCGCCCGCGTGGACATGGGCGCGCCCGCTTTGGAAGGGAAGAGCATCCCCTCCGCGCTGGAAGGGGAAAGCGTCGTGAACAGACCCGTCGAAATAGGCGGGAAGACTTACAACATAACCCTCGTGTCCATGGGAAACCCGCACTGCGTCGTCTACGTGGACCCGGACGGCGTCGATCTCGAAAAAAACGGCCCGCTTTTTGAAAACAGCCCGCTCTTTCCCGAAAGAATCAACACGGAGTTCGTCAGGGTGAACGACGAAAAAGATCTCACCATGCGCGTGTGGGAGAGAGGAAGCGGAGAGACCATGGCCTGCGGAACAGGGGCGTGCGCCGTGGCGGTGGCATCCGTTTTGAACGGATACTGCAAAAAAAACGAAGAGATAACGCTTCACCTTTTGGGCGGTGACCTTAAGATAACGTATACGGACGACACGGTGTACATGGAAGGCGGTGCCGCGCTCGCGTTCACCGGGGACGTGGACGTTTGAACGTTCAAAATAAGCAAAAAAAAACAGAACGGACGGGCAGAAATGTCCGTCTTTTATATATTCGTCCGCTCAAATCTGTGTTATTCATCCGGTCGGAATCGGGTTCATTTATCCGATCAGATTTGGGTCTATTTGGGTGAAACAGAATGGGTCTATTTGGGTGAAACAAGGTTGACATAAGAGTGTATTGTGTTTATTATATAGGCAGTTATTGCTTATGTACGGAGGTAAAGACATGGAAAAGTATTATCCGAGAATTGCCGATAAGCTTATAAAAGACACTCTCAGAAGGTCTGGCGGGGTTCTTGTGGAAGGCCCGAGATGGTGTGGGAAAACCACGACCGCCGAACAGCTTGCGGGAAGTTCTTTTTATCTGGATCCCGAATTCGTAGGCAACTATCGCGACTTGCTGTCCATTGCTCCGGAAAACATATTTGGAGGGGAAACTCCGAGACTCATAGACGAATGGCAACTTCTTCCTATGATTTGGGATAAAATCAAAAGAGAGATAGATGTGAGGAACGATGTGGGCCAGTTTATTTTGACGGGGTCCTCAGTTCCCGCCGATTTGAGTCAGATCGCACACTCCGGCATTGGAAGAATAGTCAAGCTGAGGATGGGAACGATGTCCCTTTTCGAATCGGGGGAATCGCAGGGAACGGTTTCGCTGGAGGAACTATTCAGTGCCCCCGAAGCCATTCACGGCGCAAAAAAAATAACACCCCGTCAGCTCGCGTTTCTTATCTGCCGTGGCGGATGGCCCTTTTCTTTGAGATTGGAAAAGGAAGACGACGCCATCGGAGTTTCGCGGGATTATTACTATTCGCTTACGAAGGAAGACGTATACAGAGTCGACGGAACAAGAAAGAATCCGAGTACATTGGAAAAAATAATGCGTTCGTACGCCAAGAACATATGTACGCAGATAAAATACTCGCGGATTTGCGAAGACATAAGGCTTACGGAGTCGTCCTCGACGAGCGAAGACACGGTCTGTTCCTATATCGCCTTTTTGAAAAGACTGTTTGTAATAGACGAAATTCCGGCATGGCAACCCAACATTCTTTCAAACATTTATGTGAGAACCACGGAAACGAGAAATTTCGTCGATCCGTCAATAGCGACCGCGGCGCTGAATCTGACCCCGGACATACTTTTGCGGGACATCACGATGTTCGGGAAACTGTTCGAGTCGCTGTGTCTTCGTGATTTGGGAGCGTATGCGGAGTACCTGGGCGGGGAACTGTATCATTACAAGGACTCAAAGAATCTCGAATGCGACGCTGTAATCCAGCTGAAAGACGGAAGATGGGGAGCCGTAGAGATAAAACTGGGAATCTACCACACAAACGAGGGTGCGGCGAATCTTAAGAAATTGTACAACAAGGTGGACAAATCAAAAATGATGCCGCCTTCGTTCTTGATGGTGCTTTCCGGATCCGAGGAATTTGCCTACAGAAGACGTGACGGCGTATATGTCGTGCCGATAGACTGTCTCAAATATTAGCTTCAAGATATTGAAAAACGGGCGAGGCCAAAGCGGCTCCGCCCGAGTGTTTTATTGTCCGTGTCAGTATCCCAATACCACATACGAGAGAGGGGACACACCGTATTCGTTCTTTTCCTCCAACTCGTTGAGCTCGTCGTATATAAGCATTTCTCTTACCTCCTTAATTTACGAGTTGTTTCTTTTTAACCGCCGCAGCGGGACCTATTCCTTTTATTTCGTCGCGTCTTAGAGGCCCATGTTCATGACAACA
>JAJQAK010000063.1 GCA_021203845.1 Clostridia bacterium
CGGCCGCGTCCTCGTCCGTTATGTCGTCGCCGTCCGACCCACAGGCGGCAAAGCCTATAACGCAGGCCGAAGCGAAAACGGCCAGGATGATAATCGAGAAAATGTTAACAAGTCTTTTTTTATCGGTCATTATATTCTCCCTATAAGGCGCGATTCGCGCCATGTTTTTTTGTCTGAAGTATTCATTCGGCGTCCCTGCCGTGAGCACCGTCCGTCACGGACCGCATCGCGGGAACTTCGCCGACGTCTCGCCAAAGGAAACCGGTCGGTTTACATATATTCGCCGAGCTCGTCGTAACGGTACTCGGCTTCCGCCGTATCGGCCGCGGAACCGATCACGATGCCGAATAGGCATAGGATCCCCTTAACGACCCAGAGGCAGGCCCTGAACGTGTACTTGACGATGTTGAAAAGGATTTTCCCAAAAACCCGGAAAAATTTTCCCGCGACCTCGGCAGAAGACTTCCTTGCGGGCTTATCGCTTGCCGCGGTTTTGATTTCTGTCGTGTTCATGACGCAATCCTCTCTTCTTGTTTCTTTCGGACCGCCGGAGCCTTTCGCCTCGACTTCACAAATATAACACATTCCCGGCGTTTTGTCGTCAACCCAAAGTTGACAAATTAAATTTATGTACGTTTAAATATCGGGGCGATTTATAACCCGTCATAGATCGCGTCTCTTTTCCTCGCGGAACAAAATCTTCGGGACGGCAGCTGCAAACCCCGCGCGCCGGGCTAAAAACATTTCGCGCGCCTTTACGCGAATACGCGGGCGCAAATCCGCATTCGGTGCGAAAACGGTACGCCCGCAGCCCCGCGGGAGGGCTTCGTCCGCACGGTGCGTTTTTTTATTGATTTTGTGCGCCTTTCCCTTTATAATATATTCTATATTATACGGAGAACAAAACCATGAAACTCACAGGTGCGGAAATACTCATAGAGTGTCTCAAAGAGCAGGGCGTCGACACGATCTTCGGATACCCCGGGGGGACCGTGCTCGACATATACGACGCCCTCTACAAAGACGGCGGGATACGGCACGTCCTCACATCGCACGAGCAGGGCGCGGCTCACGCCGCGGACGGCTACGCGAGGGTCACGGGGAAAGTGGGCGTTTGCCTCGCGACTTCCGGTCCCGGGGCGACGAACCTCGTCACGGGGATAGCCGCGGCGTACATGGACTCCATACCCCTCGTCGCGATAACGGGGAACGTCACGGAGTCCCTCCTCGGCAGGGACAGCTTTCAGGAGATAGACATCGCAGGGATAACCATCCCCATAACAAAGAACAACTACATCGTAAAGGACGTCACCAAGCTCGCGGACATAATACGGCGCGCGTTCTACATCGCCCAAAGCGGCAGAAAGGGGCCGGTCCTTATAGACATCCTCAAAAACGTGCAGACCGAGACGGCCGAGTACGAAAGGGTCAAGCCTGCCGCGTACCGGCCAGCCAAGGTCTTCGGGTCGCTCATATACGACGCGGCCGACATGATAAACGCCGCCAAAAAGCCGCTCATAATCGCGGGCGGCGGAGTCATATCGTGCGACGCGGGGAAGGAAGTCAGAAAGCTCGCGGAAAAGATAAACGCGCCGCTTTGCCACACGCTCATGGGCAAGGGGGTTCTCACGCACGAACATAGGTGCAACCTCGGGATGATAGGCATGCACGGCACGGTGGCCTCGGCCAAGGCCCTTTTGGAGGCCGACGTCGTCATAGCGCTCGGAACGCGGTTTTCCGACAGGGTGGCGATGGACAGGGCGAGCTTTTCCAAAAACAAAAGGACAGTGCAGATAGAAATCGACAACGCCGAGATAGACAAAAACGTCACGGCGGACGTCTCCGTCCTCGCGGACGTTTATGAGGCCGTAAAGGAGCTCACGCTCCACCTCAACCCCAAGGACGACGAATGGCTCAAAAAGGCCTACGCCGCGAAGGAAAAGGACGAGGCGCGCAAAAAGCTCTTCCCTGAGAAAATAATGTACACGGCCTCAAAGGTCGCCCCTCCAGACTCCGTACTCGTGACGGACGTCGGGCAGCACCAGATGTGGGCGGCAAAATATTTCTCCGTTTCGGGGCCGAGAAGGTTCTGCACCTCGGGCGGGCTCGGAGCCATGGGATACGGCATGGGTGCCTCCCTCGGAGCCTTTCTCGGAAGCGGGAAACCCGTAACCCTGGTCACGGGCGACGGATGCCTTCGCATGAACATGAACGAGTTCCCCACCTGCGTCGCATGCGGCGTGCCCCTCGTCGTCATCCTCATAGACAACGGCGTTCTGGGGATGGTGAGACAGCTCCAGAAGGTGTTCACGGAAGGGCGCTTTTCCCAGACGGATTTGAGCACCAACATCGACTTCGTCGCTTTCGCGAAGAGCATGGGCGGCGAGGGCCTTCGCCTCACAAAGAAGGGCGACGCCGAGGCGGTCCTCAAAAAGGCGTACGACATTGCCGAAACCAAACGGATTCCCGTTCTCGTCGACTGCATTGTGGACAAAGACGACAACGTGCTGCCCATGATAAAGCCGGGGAGCCCGTACTCATCGCAGATAACCAAAATCAAGGATTAGAATCATGAAAGAAACCAAAGACGCGGAAAACAAATACATAATCGGGGCGCTCGTCACGAACCGCCCCGGGATTCTCACGAAAATCACGGGTCTTTTCGCCCGCCGCGCGTACAACATCGAGTCCCTCACCGTCTGCACGACGGAGGACGCCGACATCTCGCGCATGACCATCGTGCTCAAGGGCACGGAGTACAACATGTACCAGATGATAAAGCAGATGGACAAGCTCGAGGACGTGCACAAGATAGGCTGCGCGAACGAGCTCAACTGCGTCTACAGGGAGCTCATGCTCGCCAAGGTCAACGCCGACCCCAGGGCGAGGACGGAGCTATTCCAGATAGCCGAGGTGTACAAGGCGCACGTCGTGGACCTTTCCATGGACACTCTCATCCTCGAGCTCACGGGCGACGGGGAGAAGCTGGACGCGTTCACCGAGGTCATACGCCCTTACGGCATCCTCGAGATGCAGAGGACCGGCACCTGCGCCCTCGCGCGCGGAAGGCACGTTCTCAAAGACCGCGACTGCTACTCAGATCACATTTTTTAAAATCAAAGGTAAAAAA
>JAJQAK010000143.1 GCA_021203845.1 Clostridia bacterium
ATTATTTGCAAGAAACAGGAAGCCTACGCTTAAACCTCGCATTTAAGCCTCCTGGGTATAATTATTTAATAATATATATTTACCCCCAAAGGGGAACTTTTATATCATTATATCTAAATTTTACACTAACACCCCCTCGCTTGTCAATTTGTACGAGAAGGAAATAAGGCGCGCCGACTGACAAATTGAGCAAGACTGCCATCAAAACATCAAAAAACAGACCGCATGGGTCCGCAGAAAAATGAGAAATGTATCTTTTTGTTTATTTCAATCAATAAGGTCGAGCCAAAGTCCCGATTCCGCATCGGAAGGCATCCTCCAGTCGGCTCTCGGAGACAGTGTGACGCTTCCGACCTTGACTCCGTCAGGTATGCAGGAGCGTTTGAACTGCTGCGAGAAGAACCTTTTGTAGAACACCCTGAGCCACTTCGATATGTCTTCCTTCGCGTACACCCCGTCGAACGTCTTTTCCGCGATAAATCTAATCTTGTCCGGTGTGAAGCCGAACCGCACCGCGTAATAGAGAAAGAAATCGTGAAGCTCGTAGGGACCCACGATGTCCTCGGTCTTTTGCGATATTTTCCCGTTCTCGTCCGGGGGAAGAAGCTCGGGGGATATTTCCTGGGCCAGAATTGCGTTAAGAATCTTTTCCGTTTCCCCGCCGCGTCTTTCCGCCTCGTAGCGTATGAGGTGTTTTACCAAGGTTTTGGGAACGGAACTGTTCACCGCGTACATCGACATGTGGTCGCCGTTGTACGTGGCCCAACCGAGCGCGAGCTCGCTCAGATCCCCTGTTCCGACGACAATGCCGCCCGTTTGGTTCGCAAGGTCCATGAGGACGAGCGTTCTCAGCCTCGCCTGCGCGTTCTCGTACGTGACGTCCCTCAACGCCGCGTCATGACCTATGTCGGCAAAATGCTTTGTAACCGTCTCGCCGACGGGGATTGTCCTGGACGTGCACCCGAGCACCTTTATGAGGTTCAAAGAATTGGAAAGCGTGGCGTCCGTCGTGCCGAAGCCCGGCATTGTCACGCATAATACATTTGATAAATCCTTTCCAACGTCTTCAAAAGCGCGGCATGTCACAAGACAAGCGAGTGCAGAGTCCAGCCCTCCAGAAATCCCTATGACGGCGGTTTCGGAGTGCGTGTGCAAAAGGCGCTTTTCAAGGCCCTTGCTCTGTATTTTCAAAATGGTGGATGTTCTCTCGTCAAGCTTTTCCCTGCTCTCCGGAACGAACGGATGCCTGGGATACGTGCGCTCAAACTTTTCTATTTTTTTTTTAGATTTGAAACCCACCGTGCGGTACCCGTACCCGTCAGTATCCGCGAAAAACGTCGAACTCATCCTCTGCCTCTCGACGGACAGTTTTTCAACGTCAAGGTCGGCGTGAAGAATGGTGTTTTCAAAAAGCTTGCTCTCTGCGAGAGTTTCGCCGTTTTCGCAGATTATGTTGTGACCCGCGAAAACCATGTCCGTGGTGCTCTCGCCATCCCCCGAATCGGCGTATACGTAGCCCGCAATAAGTTTTGCGGACTGCATACGCACGAGCTCGCGGCGGTATTCGGCCTTGCCCACCGTCTCGTCGCTGCAGGAAAGATTAACTATGATGTCAGCACCGGCCATGGCGTGGCGTATGGACGGGCTCTGCGGTGCCCAGAGATCCTCGCAAAGCTCAGCCGCGACGGCAAATCTAGCATCTTCCTCGTCTTTCAAAATTATGTCCGTCCCGAAGGGCACTGTGAATCCGGCGAAGGATATGTCCGTCACACCTTTGGGTGCTTTGGTGAAATGGCGCGTCTCGTAGAACTCGCCGTACTCGGGAAGGAAAGTCTTCGGGATGAGCGCGAGAAGTTTTCCGCCGTCAATGGCGGCGGCGCAGTTGTAAAGCTTCCCCGAAACGTGTACTGGCACGCCGACGAACACCAGCATGTCGGTGTCTTCCGTGGCCGCGATTATGCGCGTAAGTGCTTTTTCCACCGCGTCGAGAAGCGCCTGCTGGTTGAAAAGGTCCCCACAGGTGTATCCCGTGACGCAAAGTTCCGGGAACACGGCGAGATCTGCGCCGTTTCCCTTCGCCCCGTCAATGCACGATATGATGTTGTCGGAATTGTATGCACAGTCCGCCACTTTTATCTCAGGCGTCGCGGCGCATACCCTGACATAGCCGTACATCAATCATCTTCTCCGTCAGCTGCAGCGTTTCCGCTTTCTTCCTCATCTCCCTTAACCTTGACCAAAGTTACTTTTTTGCCCTCTTTTTTCGCCTGCGCGGCGGCCCGCATGGCCTTCACGGTCGCGTCGTATATTTCACCGGACACGTCGGGATTGGCGTCGAGATAAGCCCTCATCTTCTCCCTGCCGTTGGCGATTTTCTCGTCCTTGTAGACGAACCAGTTCCCGCTCTTTTGAAGCACTCCGTACGTCACTCCGAGGTCCATCACACATCCTTCGTTGGATATGCCCTTTCCGTAGATAATCTCGAACTCCGCCGTTTTGAACGGAGGAGCCACCTTGTTTTTCACGACCTTGACCTTGGTCTTGTTGCCTATGACCTCGTCACCGCTCTTCACGGAGCCCATCCTCCTTATGTCGAGACGCACGGACGCGGCGAACTTCAGAGCTCTCCCGCCCGGGGTGGTCTCATTGGGGCCCTTGCCGGCTGTGTAACCCGTGGCTATCATCTCCCTTATCTGGTTTATGAAGAGTATGATGGCCTTGGAATGCATGCAAACGGATGTGAGTTTCCTGAGAGCCTGAGACATGAGTCTCGCGAGCAGACCCACCTTGGTGTCGCCCATGTCGCCTTCAACCTCCGCCTTGGGCGTAAGTGCCGCGACGGAATCCACGACGATGAGGTCGACGGCGTTCGAACGTACGAGTGCTTCGACAATGTCGAGAGCCTGCTCGCCCGTGTCGGGCTGCGAAATGTACACGTCGTCTATGTTTACGCCCAGCGCGCTCGCGTATTCGGGATCCATGGCGTGCTCAGCGTCGATGTATGCGGCGATGCCGCCCGCCTTCTGCGCCTCCGCAATAACGTGCAGAGCGAGAGTCGTCTTGCCGGACGATTCGGGTCCGAAGAGCTCGACAATTCTCCCGCGCGGAAGTCCGCCGACTCCGAGTGCCTCGTCGAGCACCAAACAACCGGTGGAGATGACGTCGCACTGCGCGACGGTGTCCACGTCTCCGAGTTTCATTATGGAACCCGTACCGTATGCCTTTTCGATTTTCTGAATAGCCGCATCCAATGCTTTACTTCTTTCTTCGTTCATTATTTTGTATCCTCGTTTAAAATTAATATATGTTACTTCAATGCCAAATACGCCAAAAACAGCGCGCTGTTTATCGCCGTTTCCGTAATTGTCTTTCTGTCTCCAGTAAGTCGATATTCATACGTCTCGGTCTTTTCCTTCGTCGCGACGCCTATATAACAAAGCCCCACGGGCTTGTTTGTGCCGTCCGATTTGGGACCCGCTATTCCGGTCGTGGAAAGCGCTATGTCGCAGTCGCCCCACGCAACGAGACCTTCCGCCATCTCTTTCGCGGTCTGGGCCGACACCGCGCCATATCTTCTGAGAGTCTCGTCCTTGACGCCAAGCCTTTTGACCTTGGATATGTTCGCATAGGAGTTTATTCCCTCGACGAACACCTCCGATACTCCCGGCACTTCCACGAGCCTTCTGCAGATGCCTCCTCCGGTGAACGATTCCGCGACGGATATCTTCATGCGGCGAAGCTTCAAAAGGTTGTAAAGCTGTGCGGCGAGTCCAATGTCCTCCAATGCGTAGACGTGAGATTTGAGACCTTCGTTCACCTTCCGTATCACGTCGTCCACCTGGCTCTTGGGGGCAGAGTCGTTGTACAGAATTTCCACGGTGTCTTCGCCGTACTGCCCGTGCACCCGGAAAAGTATGTTGGGTGCCTCCGCAGACTTCAGCGCATCCTCTATCTCCTTCATCCCCGCGCCGACGGTCTTCACGTACGATGTACGGTAGTCGATTCTGAACCTCTGCGATATGACCCTGCAGATGTTCTCCGGTGTGTTCACATTAAAATGTTCGTCCGTCACGAATACCGAACCGTTGCCGAGATGCATGGCGTGCCCTTCCGTGAACTTCTGTCCGTAAAGCTTCTCGAGATACTGCTCGACCCTCCCCATGAGGGACGACGGGCACACAACGACGCCGTTGCTGTAACCTGTCTTCATGTCGGTAAGAGACTTGGTTATCTCATCGCCGCTGTCGTAACCCACGTACTGCACCCTGTCGAAATACAGTCCGTGAGAGGAAAAATACGACGCTATCGGCTGCGCGTCGGTATCGGCAAGCCCCGTTTTCTTGTTGTGAATCACCGTGAGACAATTTTTCATTTCGATTTTTTACGCGAATCCCGCCTTCTCGCATGACTTTCTGATTCTTTTCATGAGCCCATTATAGCTCATGAATATCAAAAAGTTGTCAACTGCCGGTTGACATTTTCACTTTTTGCACAAATTTTCACAAAAAATTTTCATGTCGTGAGAACTTTTCTGTTTTTGACGATGTAATTTATTCCCGATATGAGCGTGAGAACTATAGCCACGGCGAAAATTCCGAGTCCGACGTAGTTTATTATCTTCAGGGCGCACCACTCAAAAAACTCGGAAAAGCCCGCGCAGGCAAGAAAGACGACTATTGTCACATCCTGGAACGTGGTCTTGTACTTGCCTATCATGTCCGCCGCTATGACGACACCGCTCCCCGCGGCGACGAGACGAAAGCCCGAAACAATGAGCTCACGCGCCAAAATGAGGGCGACCCCTATCCCGGCGACAATCATTACCCAGCTTCCCAGATAAGTCGTAAAAAACAGCTCAGCTCTCGCGAGAAAAAGTATGAAAGCCGTCGCGACCAGCACCTTGTCGGCTATCGGGTCCAAAAATTTGCCGAGGTTGGTAATGAGATGACGTTTTCTCGCTATCTTGCCGTCCATTATGTCCGTGACGCAGGCAGCGACGAAAACCGCAAGAGACACGAAGAAATGGCCCGGGAAATCCACGAAGAAAAGCACGATGAAGACGGGAATGAGAATCATGCGGAATACCGTAAGCCTGTTGGGAAGATTCATGACACTCCTCTTTTCGGCATCGGCACTCAGCGTTTTCTCATCATCTTCGGTTTCGTCTTTTTCCTTTGTATCTTCTTCCATCACTCGTAATCCTCGGTCCTTCCGTAGAGGTCGTATTCAGACGAGCGCTCTATCACGACGTCGTAGTATTCGCCCTGCACGGCGAGGGGCGATTTGAAGTACACGTTTCCGTCTATGTCTGGGGCGGAGAAATACGCCCTTCCGACAAAACACTCTCTCGCGAAGTCTATGCCGTCGCAGAGAACCTTGAGCTTTTTCCCGACGAAACCGGAAAGAAACTCTTTGGATATTTCCTGCTGCACGGAGTAGAGCTTTTTAACCCTCTGCTTTTTCGTTCCATACCTTATCTGACCGGACATCCCGTATGCGGGGGTACCCTCCTCCCTGGAGTACGCGAAGAACCCGCAATTCGTGAGTGCGTTCTCCCTTAAAAAAGAGCACAGCGCGTCGACCTCTTCCTCCGTCTCGGAAGGAAATCCCGTGATGAACGTCGAACGCACGGCGATTCCGGGGACCTCCGCTCTGAGCTTTTTTATGAGACCCGAATACATTTCTCTCGAGCCTTTCCTGTTCATAAGCTTTAAAAGCCTCGTCTCGCTGTGCTGAAGGGGGATGTCTATGTATTTGATGATTTTGGGATTGTCCCTTATCTCGGATATGAGGGAGGCGTCCACCATCTCGGGATAGCAGTATAGAAGTCTTATGCTCCCAATGCTGTCCAGCGCGGAAAGCTCTCTTAAAAGTTCGACGAGCTTCGGCGAACCGTCCCTCGTGAGATCGCACCCATACCTCGTGACGTCCTGTGCGACGAGTATGAGCTCTTTGACGTCCCCGAGCCCTTCAGCCTCCTCAACGAGAGACTTTATAGGGTAGCTCTTGTATTTCCCCCTTATTCTGGGGATTATGCAGTACGTGCAGAAGTTGCTGCAACCGTCCGCGATTTTGAGATACGCGTAGTGTCCCGGGGTGGTGAGGCATCTCTCACTTCCGAGACCGTCGCAGCCGTTTCCGACGAGACTCACTCTTTCGCCTAAATAGGACTTTTCCAGCGCGTCGAAGAACAGTTCATAGTCGTACGTACCCAAAAAGACGTCAACCTCGTGAAGCTCGGGATATAGCTCGCTTATGTATTTTTGCGGAAGACACCCCGTGACGACGAGTTTTTCCGCGCCCCGCTTTTTGTATTCGGCACACTCCAGTATGGTGTCTATCGACTCCTTTCTCGAGGCACCCAGAAACGCGCAGGTGTTCACTATTATGACGTCCGCGTCGTCCAGGCTGTCGATAACCGTACACCCCTCGCTCCTTATGACGGACAGAAGTTTTTCCGAGTCGACACGGTTTTTGTCGCAGCCGAGGGATATGAGTGCAAACTTCTTGACGGAAAAATCAGTCATCCACCTCTCCGTAAATCGCCGTGAACTCCTCCATGGAAAGAAGGACGTTGCGGGGCTTTGAACCCTGTGACGGAGTCACGTAGTTCATCTCCTCCATCCAGTCGATTATCTTGCATGCCTTGACGTAGTTCACGCCTATGTATCTTTGGATGGATGTGACGGACGCGCCTTTGTTCTGTATGACGAACTTGAGGGCCCTGACGTATGTTATGTCTATGTTCGCGTCGGATGCGCCGCCGGGCATCCCTACTCTTCCGCCACCGGGAGCCGTCGTCTCGTCTTCGTCCTCGCGGTTTATGAATTCCACGGCCTCGGGATCGTAATAGTGTTCGTTGTGCTCGTCGATGTACTCTATGACGCCCTGCAGCTCGTCGGGCGAGATGAAACACCCCTGAATCCTGTCAAGCGTGGACTTGTCGCCACGTTTGAAGTACATGTCGCCCTTGCCGAGAAGTTTTTCCGCCCCGCCATAGTCGAATATGGTCTGCGAGTCTTTGAACGAGTTCACCTTGAACCCTATCCTCGTGGGAAGGTTGGACTTGATGAGCCCCGTGATGCAGTCGACGGACGGACGCTGGGTCGCGAGAATGAGGTGAATCCCCGCGGCACGGGCCTTCTGGGCGAGTTTGATAATCCTCCCCTCTATCTCTTTCTTGTTCGTGAGCATTAGGTCGCCGAACTCATCGAGAATGATGACTATCTTGCAAAGCTTCTCATCGCCTTCATCAAGGTACGCGTTGTAGTCTCCGATGTCCCTCGTGACTCGGCCCTTTTCCGTCTTTTCTTTGAAGAGTGTGTAGCGCCTCTCCATCTCCTTTATGGCCCAGTTGAGAGCCTTTATGACCTTGTCGCAGTCGGAGAGGATTTCGTTTATCATGAGATGCGGAAGCTTGGAGTAGGCGATGAACTCGACCTGTTTGGGGTCGACGAGTATGAAACGGAGATCCTCCGGCCCGTACTTATAGATGAGCGACACGATGAGCGCGTTGAGACATACGGATTTGCCGGACCCCGTCGTGCCGGCCACCAAAAGGTGCGGCATCTCGGTGACGTCGGGGCAGACGGGATTCGCGTCCAAGGTCTTGCCGAGTCCGAACACGAGGCTCCCCGGCTTTGAGTTTTGGAAAGCGCCGCACTCAAGAAGGGGTTTGAGACCCACGGTGCCACTCTTGCGGTTGGGAACCTCAATCGACATGCACTGCTCGGCGTAGTTTCTCCTCACGGTCAGCGACTCGGCGGAAAGAGCCATCTGAAGGTCATCGGAATGCTTGAGAGCCGAGCCGTAATTTCTGGGGTCGTCCAACGTGACGTCGTATCTTGTGACCTTGGTGCCCTTTATGACCCTGGTCACACGTCCCGGTATGTTGTAAGAATCGAGAACCCCGATGATGTCGATTTTGTGGTGTTCCACCTCAGTGTCCGTCGTGCTCCCAGCCTCGTCATAATCGCGAAGAAGGCTTATGGGAGGCTTTTTGTAAGTCTTCCACTTGTGAATCTCCCTCGGCTTTTCCGCGGGATTCTCGTCCGGAACGGAGTTTCTACCGGAAGGCATCACGACCGCCGGCCGATGAGGCACGTCGCCGAATCCCATGCGGGCGGGCTCCGGCGCAACCCTTGGCGTATCATCAGTCATACGTACGGGGGCAATCTCCTTATCGTCGTCATCATCATCGCTGTAATCGAATAAATCCGCTCTCGAATGTCTTCTTTCTTCCCGGGACTCCGTATAGTTGTCCGCACCGAAAAGGCTCCTCAAATCCATCCCGGAGCGAGGCGTCTCCGCCTCGGGCAGATTGTCCTCGCCTCTGCCTTCCGCCGTGTCGAAAATATTTCTTCTCGAAGAATCAGTAAACGAGTCTCGGCCTCTCATGACGCCCTGACCGAAATCGTCGCGTTCCAAAGGATCCGGTTCCTCGAGTTCCTCCGGGGCATCGCCATCTTCAAGATACGGTTCCGGTACATTTTCCGAATCGGAAAGATCTCCGCGGAACGAATGGGATTCCGCCACATCATCATCTTCCGTGTCGGACGAAAAGGCAAAGGCCGAAGCATCCTCTTCAGGTTCTTCTTCCGGCTCCGCGGCACGTGCGTCTTCCCGTTCGGCTTCCTGCTCCATACCTGACATTTCGGCAAAAACGTCCGGAACTGGTTCTCCGTACACGAAGTCCACGAACGAGCCCGCGTCTTCCTCGGGAGCGGGTTCCGGGTCCGCGTGATGCACGCCGGGGTGCATCCATTCTTCCCCCTCACCGCCGAACCCGCTATAATAGTCGCCGGGGTGGCTAACGGGATGGTTGAAATAAGATGAATCGTTGTATATCAAATTGCTCCTGTACGCGTCGCCGGCTGAACCGGACTCGCCGTACAGAATGTCGTGGCTGGACATCTGAGAATAGTCTTTCCCCGCCGGGGCCGCGGGTGCCGATTCCCCGGCCGGAATTTCCGAATCCTGAATCACGGAAAGGCCCTGTAAAGGCGTCGCGTCAGCGGAAACCGTCTGAGGCGCTTTCTCCTCGGGCGGAACATACATGGGTCTCACGTTCGGCATAGCAACCTTCACGGTTCTGGGATTCGAATATGAGACAGGCTCGGGCATGACCGCCGTGATGGTACGCCCCTCGACCCTGTGCGCGGGCTTTTCATCTTCTATTTCGCGGTCGAGATCTTCCAGGTTGGTGATTTTGGAGACCTTGTTACGGTACGACATGTTTCTTATGGCGATGTACGACACGGCGATGAGCGCAAGCGACGCCGCGGCGAAAATGACGTACGCACCTATGTACGTCGTCAGCCACGCGACGGGATAAACTAAGAGCGCGGAAAGAAGTCCGCCGCAGGTAAAGCCGGATATCCCCTCCGACGCACGGTTGTACGTCTCGGAAAGATACGAGCCGTAACCGTTTATCTTTATCCCCATTATCTCGGCGGAAACCGTCTGAAAGAGAAGAAAGAGACACAGGGCGGTGAACACCACGGCGACGCACCATCTGCCGGAAGGCCTGGGACAGCTTTCAAACGCGAGTGCAACTCCGGCGTAACACAAAAGCGCCTCAAGGAAGATGCACCCGTAACCGAATGTCCCGTACATGAACGTGCAGACCCCTTTGCCGACGGAGGAGAAAAGTGCTTCTCTCGTCACGCAACAGAGAAATAGAAAAATACCGCTCGCAATAATGAGAAACCCGAAGGTTTCACGCGTCAGCAAGTATGCGTTTTTCCTGTCGTCTTTTCTGTCGCCCAACGTTCGCTCCCTCTTTACAATATATAATAAATCGTTCAAAAAATATTATACCATCGACGAAGGAAATATACAAGAGAATAGAGCGAAAATACGCAAAAAAACGGCACGTTTCACAAACGCGCCGCGTGTGTTCTACGTTGAAATTTAAATCAGAAATGTCCTTTTTTGCCCCTTTCGGACTCGCCAACCGTGTCGGCGTCACTCCAACTGTAGAGGGCACGGATTTCTTCGCCGACCTGCTCAAGCTGTTGGGCGTTTTCGTACATGCGCATGGCGTTGAAATGAGCCCTGCCGTTGTGGTTTTCCGCGAGAAAATTCGTGGCGAAAGTCCCGTCCTGAATCTCGTCGAGAACCTTTCTCATCTCTTTTTTGACCTCGGGGGTTATGATGCGCTTGCCCACGACATAGTCGCCGTACTCGGCCGTGTCGGAGCAGGAATATCTCATGAGCTTGAATCCGCCCTTGTAGATGAGGTCGACTATGAGCTTCATCTCGTGAACGCACTCGAAGTACGCGTTTCTGGGATCATAACCCGCCTCAACGAGCGTCTCGAAGCCCGCCCTCATGAGTGCGGTCACACCGCCGCAGAGAACGCACTGCTCGCCGAAAAGATCGGTCTCGGTTTCGCATTTGAAAGTCGTCTCAAGGGAGCCGGCCCTGGCGCAACCTATGGCTGCGGAGTAAGCGAGTGCTATGTCCTGGGCTTTGCCGGTGTAGTCCTGGTATACAGCGAACACGTCGGGTACGCCCTTGCCTTCCACGTACTCGGAGCGAACGGTGTGTCCGGGGCCCTTGGGAGCCACCATTATGACGTCGGCGTTCTTGGGCGCGACGATGAGCTTGTAGTGAATGTTGAATCCGTGGGAGAAAAGGAGCGCAGCCCCGTCCTTGAGATTCTTCTCAATGCTTTCCTTATAGACGTCCGCCTGAACCTCGTCGTTGATGAGGATTGAGACGATGTCGCCCTTTTTGACCGCGTCGGCTACGGAGAGGACCTCAAAGCCCGCGTCCTTTGCCTTGTTGTAGGAATTTCCGCCCTCTCTCACGCCTACGACGACGTTTATCCCGCTGTCGCGGAGGTTGAGAGCGTGCGCGTGTCCCTGGCTGCCGTATCCTATGATAGCGACCGTCTTCCCTTTGAGGATTTTGACGTCGCAATCCTCGATATGGTACATCTTAGCTTCTGCCATAATTTTCTCCTCCAAAAGAGCAATTTGTTGTTATGTATAACAGAAAGTATACAGAAACCGGCCGCATAAGTCAAATAAATGAATTGCGTTGACACGCGCGAGGGGGGTATAATATCCGTATCATTTGCAAATGTCGGAGCATAAGTAATTTTTATGTACGAACCGAAACAACTCACAGTACTAAGAAATCTATGCGGAAATCCTCTCGTCTACTGCCTTCTCAACATCGAAAAAGAGGGAAGAGACGCCTTTTTGGGCGAAATCTACGCACGAGGTGCCGAGACCGACATTCTGGGATACCTTTCCGCCCTGATTTTGAGGGACGAGAACGCCTTCTCCCTCGCCTGTGCGAAAGGAGAAAGACCGTCAAAATACGTCGTCAGAGCGTACAGAAACGACGTGAAAACGATTTTTGACGCGGCCCAAAACGCCGAAAGAAAAGAAGGGGAAAAAGACTTCCGCCTCGGGAAACAGGATGAGAAGCTGACGGAAAACACGGAAGAAAATCTCGTCGCCGGCCTTATGAACTTCCACCTAACGAACGGATACGGGGACTTCATCGGAAACAGGGCCTTCGACTACGACGGGGAAAAACTAGTGCCCATAGAGAACGTCGCGAAGACGAGACTTTCCGACCTCAAGGACTACGAGGACGAAAAACGGCAGGTCATGTTCAACACGGAAAACTTCCTTTCCGGATTTCCGTTCTATAACACGCTCCTTTACGGCGACAGAGGGACGGGAAAATCCTCCACCGTCCAGGCGATAACCAACGAGTACGCCGAAAGAGGTTTAAGGCTCATCCAGCTCGACAAAAAGTACATCGGAAGGCTCGACGAAGTGAGAAAGCTCGTGAGGGGCTTAAAACTCAAATTCATTCTCTTCATCGACGACCTCACGCTCTCGCACGACGACCCCTCTCTTCCGGCGTTCAAAGCGGCCTTGGAAGGCACGATGTACGACTGGGACAACTGCATGGTAGTCGCGACGTCGAACAGACGTCACATCATACACGAGAGTTTCTCCGACAGGGACGGCGACATACACCCCGGGGACGCAAAAGAGGACATCATCTCCCTCTCCGACAGATTCGGCCTGACCGTCATGTTTTCCTCCACGGGAAGGGAGGGTTACCTTTCCATAGTGACACAGCTCGCGGAAGACTACTCCCTCAAGACAAAAGAGATAACCCCCCTCGCGGAGAGATGGGCTCTGTACCACGGAGGAAGATCGCCGAGGGTCGCGAAACAGTTCTGCCTGTACGCTCTCGCGTGCGAAAACACCGGCAGAAAAATCGATTTTTGAATCCGCGAAACAGACGAAAATCGCCCGAAAGGGCTTTTTTGTTTGTTTTAAAAATTTTTTGTGAAATCGGAAAATATTTTCGTTTAAGTATTGTAATATAGTAACTAATAATGTAAAATAGGGACAAGGAAAACTGAATATTAATCTGGTAGGTGAGAAAAATGAAAATCTCAGACGTACGAATCAGATTAGTTAATAAGGAGGACAATAAACTTAAAGCACTTGCTTCAATAACCATTGACGACGGATTCGCTGTTCACGACATAAAAATAATACAGGGCAATGAAGAAGTGTTTATAGTGATGCCCAGCAGAAAAACCGCGGATGGCCAGTTTAAGGACGTTGCTCATCCCATAAATACCGAGACCCGAGAAATGATAAAAGACGCAATCCTTAAGGCTTACTATGAAGAACTGGAAAATAAGCCATAGAGGTTTTTGATTATAACTATATCTGTAGCGTAAAGGACGCAGCATGACGCCGCGTCCTTTCGTCGTTTTCTGATTTATTCCTACTCGTCTCTCCTGTAATTTTTGAGATGGGACAGAAACTTGGGTTCATCCTTGCCGGCCGAACGTTCGTCCTGGCCGGGATTGGGCGTTCCCTGCACGGCGCCCTGCCCGGGAACCTGCTGCGTCTGAGGATTGAAGTATCCGCCGCCCTGCGGGGCCTGTTGCTGCGGGGCCGCATACTGCCCCCCCTGTTGAGGTGCGGAATACTGGCCCTGCTGCGAATACTGTCCGCCCTGCGGAGCCTGTCCCTGCGAAGGCGCGACGTACTGTCCCTGCTGGGGATTGTACGGCTGCTGTGTGGGGTACTGCTGCTGAGGGTTGTAATATCCGCCCAGCGGGCCGGGCTGACCGTATCCCGCGGTCTGCGGACGCTGGTTCTGCGTCGCGCCGGACTGCTGCGGGTTCTGTCCCCAGTAGTTGCCGCCTATCCTGGTGTTCCCGCCGGCGTTTCCGCCCGGCTGCGTTCCCGGCACTCTGTTGGGAGGAATCGGCGCCTGGGGTCCCTGCTGAGTCTTGTTTTTGTTGTAACCGCTGAAATCGGTCGCGATGACGGTGATCTCCACCTCGTCCTGCACGTTGGGGTCTATCCTCGCGCCGAATATGACGTTCGCGGAGGCGTCTATGACGTCCTTGACGAGGTTGGCGGCCTTCGTGACCTCGTCGAGAGTGAGGTCGTTCCCGCCGACGACGTTGAGAATGACGCCGTGCGCACCCTCTATCGTGGTCTCTATGAGCGGGCTGTTCACGGCCACGCGGACGGCGTCCACTATCCTGTCTTCGCCTCTCGCGACGCCGACGCCGAGATGCGCTATTCCCTTGTCTTTGAGGATGGTCCTCACGTCCGCGAAATCGAGATTTATGAGCGCGGGGTTTACGATGAGCTCGGATATGCCCTTTATGCCCTGCTTGAGTATCTCGTCCGCCACCTGAAGCGCGTCAACCATGCTGGTCCCCTTGGGAACGACGGAGAGAATCTTGTCGTTGGGGATGATGATGAGTGTGTCCACGTATTTTTTGAGGTTGTCGAGACCTTTCTTTGTGTTCTCCTGTCTCACGCGGCCCTCGAACCCGAACGGTTCGGTGACGACTGCGACGGTGAGAATCTTGAGATCCCTCGCTATTTTCGCAATCACGGGGGCCGCGCCGGTGCCTGTGCCGCCGCCCATGCCGCACGTTATGAACAGAAGGTTGGTCCCCTTTATGGCTTCGGTTATCTCGGCCTTGCTCTCCTCTGCCGCCTGTCTGCCGATCTCCGGGTCGGCGCCGGCGCCGAGTCCCTTCGTGAGCGACCTTCCGAGCTGGATCTTCTTATCGCACATGGCCATGGCGAGCACCTGGCTGTCGGTGTTCGCTGCGATGTAGTCCGTACAGGTTATGCCCGATGAGATCATCCTGTTGACGGCATTGTTTCCCGCGCCGCCCACGCCGATGACCATAATCTTGGCAGGTCCGATGCTCTCGATTTCTTCCTCGTGGATACCGTTGTCGTTACCGTAACCGTCCGGCGTCATATCGTTAAACATGTTTAAGCCTCCGTTTGTTTTCGTATTTGTGTTT
>JAJQAK010000021.1 GCA_021203845.1 Clostridia bacterium
GCGTCAACCTCGTGCACCTCGTGTCCTTCGGCTGCGGACTCGACGCGGTCACGACCGACGAGGTGAGACGTATAATGGAAAGAGAGGGGAGGCTTTACACGCAGATAAAGATAGACGAGATAAACAACCTCGGCGTCGTAAAGATCAGACTCCGCTCCATGCTGGCGGCGATAGAGGAAGCGAAAAAACCCGAGACGGAGAAGGCGGTATGAACAAAAAAAAGACCGAAGACGACAGAAAGGTCGTCGATTATACCGACGAGTTCCCCCAGTGGGACGAGAGCATGAAGGACACGTACACCATACTCATTCCAGACATGCTCCCCTGGCACTTCATGATTTTGGAAAAGCTTCTGCAGCACGAGGGATACCACGTCGAGATACTCAAAAACGACACGAGGAGGGTTATTGACGAGGGACTCAAGCACGTCCACAACGACGCGTGCTTCCCGTGCCTCTGCGTCGTCGGGCAGTACATAGACGCTTTGAAAAGCGGCAAGTACGACCTCGACCACACGGCCGTCATGATAACCCAGTCGGGCGGCGGGTGCCGGGCTTCCAACTACATACCCCTCATAAGAAAGGCCCTCAAAGCCGAGTTTCCCAACGTCCCCGTGATATCTTTGAACTTTTCCGGGCTCGAAAAAGGGAGCTCGTTCAAAATGGGGCTGGGACTCATGCTCAAGATGGTGCTCGCGCTATTTTACGGCGACTCCATAATGTGGTGCTACAACCAGACCAGACCTTACGAAAAGGAGGAGGGCGCCGCAGACAAAGTCAGGGACGAGATGGTGAGCTTCTGCGTCGAAAAGTTCAACGAGGGCGGGTATCTTAGGTACGCCAGGATAAACAGAAAGATTATAAAAGAGTTCGCGAAGGTCGAGAGGACGGACGAGAAAAAGGTGAGAGTCGGAATCGTCGGGGAGATATACGTGAAGTACGCGTACCTCGGAAACAACCATCTCGAACAGTTCCTCCTTTCCGAAAACTGCGAGCCGGTCGTGCCCGCGCTCATGGACTACATATTCTACTGCATAGTCAACAACATAAACGACGGGACGTTCTACGGACACAAGGGGATGTTCTGGCGGATAAACAAGCTTTTGTACCGGTACGCCCATCACATGCAGAAAAAAATCATAAAAGAATACAAAAAGGACGGGACGTTCGACCCGATACACGACTTCGAGCACCTCCGTCACTGCGCCGACAAGGTTCTCAATCAGGGTGTGAAGATGGGCGAAGGGTGGCTCATCCCCGCCGAGATGGCGGCTCTCGCGGAGACCGGCACGGAGAACATAGTCTGCGCGCAGCCTTTCGGGTGCCTTCCCAACCACATCGCGGGCAAGGGCGCGATAAGAACGCTCAAAAACCTTTACCAAAACGAGAACATCGTCGCGGTGGACTACGACCCCTCCGCGACCAAGGTGAACCAGGAGAACAGGATAAAACTCATGCTGGCGACGGCGAGGGACAACCTGGAGAAGAAAACGAATGAAGAAGCTGTGTAAGGCGTTGGTTCCCGCAGTATGCGCGGCCATGGCGCTGACCTTATGCCTCGCGGGCTGCGCGGGCAGCGACGAGTATAACGCTAAAGATTTGAGTGACGCGGGCGTTGGCACCCTCGCGTACGGGGGCTCCTTCACGCTCAGAAAGACCGAGACGGAGGTCTCGACGTTTTCCGACAAATATCTGACGGAGGAAATCGGCACGGGGTACGGGCTCACCGAGTCGTACGACGCGGAAGGCGGGGAAGACGTGAGACTTGAAACCGCGTCGGAGTCCTATCGCATGCTGGAAAAATCCTACGACGAAGACATGCCGGGCACCGATACGGCGTCGGAGTCCTTCACCGAGGAAAGGCGGTATTTCGTTCCGGACGCCCGGGGAAGCGCGGAGGGAACGGAGTACCTTTACACGATGACAGGCAAAATGGAAGAGCCGATGACGTCCGCGTCTCACGCACTGGCGGAGGAAAGGCGGCTTTCCGACGATTTGGAGACTTTCGGTATACGTTTTTCCGATTTCACCTTCCGCGAGATGTACACGGCATATCTCGAGGACATTCTCATATACCGGCTCGACGCGGAGGAAGACAGTGTCTCCTCCGACTCATATTCCGAGACGACCGGAAAAAAATCTGACAAGGTTACATGTTACGAGTTCACGGCGGAGTGTGCGTACTATGGCGACTTCGACGGCCGGGCCCGGATAGCCTTAAGCTTCACGATAGAAGGCGGACTCTTAATGTGCATTAATTTTAACCTATATCAGGAGCGGGTGACGGATCTTTCCGGCTCCCCGTTCACCGAGACCATCGAGTACGAGTTGTGCTGCGACGTGGAGTATTCGTACGACAATCTTCTCATGCTCACGGAAAGGGAGAAGGAAGAGTATTACTCCGGCTGATCCGGAGAAAACCAGGCCACAGCGGCAAGGCAATACGGCAACAGTTTTGAACGAAAAAAAATTTCGCGGGTGTTTTCAGACGGAACGGACGCATCGGCGCGTAATTTTCGTCTGTTTTTCTTTAAAACGTCTCAAAAATACGTTGAAAATCGCCGCGGATGTGTTAAAATATCTATTGGTTAAATCATAGCGATTTTATAGGATTTAAACGATTTCTAAAAAAACGACACAGAGGTTTCTATGGAAGAATTGCTTGTCATAAAGAATCTGTCGTGCAGCGCGGGCGACAACCGGATACTGGACGGGCTTGACCTCACCATAAAGAAGGGCGAGGTGCACGTCATAATGGGGCCCAACGGCACGGGCAAGAGCACGCTCGCGAACGTCATCTTCAACAACCCCGCGTACACCAAGACGTCGGGTGAGATCTTTTTCGACGGGAAGGACATAACGGACGAGAAGACGGACGAAATCGCGCGCCGCGGGATATTCATGTCCTTCCAGACTCCCGAGGAGGTCGAAGGAATTTCCGTTTTCGACTTTATAAAGACGGCCAAGACCAAAAAGGCCGGGGAGAACATCAGCTACTTCGATTACGCCGACGAGATGGAGGCCAACATGAAGGAGCTCGACATTGCACCCGGAATGGAGAAAAGGGACCTCAACGTCGGATACTCGGGCGGGGAGAAAAAGAAGAACGAAATACTGCAGATGCTCGAGCTCGACCCCAAACTCGCCATTTTGGACGAGACGGACTCCGGGCTTGACGTGGACGCCATAAAGACAGTCTCCAAGGGCATAAAGATGTTCAAAAACGACGAGAACGCCATCCTTATAATAACGCACTCCTGTAAGCTCCTCGAGGGTCTTCACGTGGACTACGTGCACGTCATGATGGACGGAAAGATAGTCAAAACCGGCGACGCATCACTCGCCCGCGAGATAGACAGAGACGGATACCAGGGATACAAAGCATAACATGGCGAAGAAAAAGACACAGGTCGAGGAGTTCGACCGCAACATATACGACATTAGGAACGCCGACGACTATGCCTACAAGATAGAAAAGGGCCTCACGAAAGAGATCGTCGAGGAGATTTCGAGGCAGAAGGGCGAGCCCTCGTGGGTTCTCGACTTGAGACTCAGGGCGCTCGAAACATACAATAGGCTGGAGCTTCCCACGTGGGGACCGAACCTGTCCTGTCTCAACATGGACGAGATAGCGACGTACGTGAAACCTAAGTCGGACATAAAGAGCGACTGGGACGAGGTGCCCACCGAGATAAAGGGGACTTTCGAGAAACTCGGAATCCCAAAGGCGGAGAGGGAGTACCTCGCGGGAGTCGGCGCGCAGTACGACAGCGAGGTAATATACCACTCCATAAAAAAGGAGCTCCTCGACAAAGGCGTCATCTACACGGACTTCGACAGCGGGATAAGGGACTACCCGGACCTTGTGAAAGAATATTTTTCCAAGGCTGTGCCCTTAAACGACCACAAGTTCATAGCGCTCCACTACGCCGTCTTCTCGGGCGGGAGTTTCGTGTATGTCCCCAGGGGCGTGCAGCTCGAGATGCCGCTCCAATCGTACTTTCGCCTCAACTCCCCGGAAAGCGGGCAGTTCGAGCACACCCTCATAATAGTGGACGAGGGAGCTTCTCTTCATTTCATAGAGGGCTGTTCGGCGCCCAAGTACAACAAGGTGAACCTCCATGCGGGGTGCGTGGAGCTTTTCGTCAAGAAAGGCGCGCACCTCAGATATTCGACGATAGAGAACTGGTCCAAGAACATGCTCAACCTCAACACCAAAAAGGCGATTGTGGATAAAAACGCCGAGATGGTGTGGGTGTCGGGAAGCTTCGGCTCGCACATCTCCATGCTCTATCCCATGAGCATACTGAGGGGCGAAAACGCGAGAACCGAGTACACGGGCATATCTTTCGCCGGCACGGGGCAGAATCTCGACACGGGGTTCAAGGTCGTGCACGCCGCGAAGAACACGTCATCCGTAATATCCTCGAGGTCCATATCCAAAAACGGAGGAATCGCCACGTACAGGTCGCTCGTCAAAATTCAGCCCGCGGCGAAGGGTGCGAAGTGCTCCGTCAACTGCGACGGGCTCATGCTCGACGATATGTCGAGAAGCGACACGCTCCCCACGAACGACATAGAGACGGACGAGGTGGAGTTCTCCCACGAGGCGAAGATAGGCAAGATAAGCGAAAAGGCGATATTCTATCTCATGTCGAGGGGGCTTTCCGAGGCCGACGCCAAGGCCATGATAGTGAGGGGCTTCGCATCCCCCGTTTCAAAGGAGCTTCCGCTCGAATACGCGGTCGAGATGAACCAGCTCATAAATCTGGAACTTGAGGGGGCGATCGGATGATTGAGATAAACGCGACTCCCGTGAGGACTTCCAAAAACTACGACATAAACACTTTCTCCGTTCCGGACGGCACCTTCGACGGCGTTCCGGACTCGCACTTCTATCTTCCGTTCACGCCGTGGAACAACGGCATGTACGGGATTTCCGACAAAAAGGACACGTCCTGCAGAAAACATCTCTGCCCGGAGGCGGAAAAGCAGCTGGAAAACCCGAGCCTTGTGATGAACATGACGGTCGACAAACAGCTCGACGACCCGATATGTCATTATTTCGACTTTTCCGGGGACGACGACACGGTGGTGAGCGACATAGTCATAAGGGTGAAAAAAGACATACGCGCGCGGATTGTCCTCAAATTTTTGTCGGAAGACGACAGAAGATTCAACAACGGTCTCATAAAGGTGCACCTCGAGGAGGGCGCCGAGGCCGACGTCGTCGTGATTTACGATTTGGGCGCGGAAAGCTCCAACTTCGTCTCCTATGAGAACGTCTTGGAGAGCGGCGCGAGGCTCAATTACAAGATTGTGGACTTCGCGGGGAGATATTCCGTCCACGGATACAACTCGTATCTCGAGGGCGAGGGGGCCGAGTCGCTTCTCAAAACGATGTACGTCGGCGGAAAAGACTCCAAGATAGATCTCAATTTCTGCCAGACCCTCACGGGTGAGAAGGGACACACGGACATGGACGTCGTGGGCGCGCTCACGGACAACGCCGCAAAAAACTTCAAAGGGACCATCAACTTCGTTAAAGGGTGCAAAAAGAGCGTCGGATACGAGAACGAGCTGTGCCTGCTTTTGGGAAAAGAGGCGAGGAGCAAACAGCTTCCCGTGATGCTCTGCACGGAGGAGGAGGTCGAAGGCTCCCACAGCACCGCCGTGGGCAGGATAGGCGGCCCCGAGCTTTTCTACATTATGTCGAGGGGGCTCACGAGGACGGAAGCACTCAAGCTTCTCACACGCGCGAAGTTCAACGTGATTCTTTCCGATCTTTTCGACGAAAAGCTCAAAGAAGAGATAATGGACGAGCTGGACGAAAAGCTTTATGACGAAGAAGGCTGAAGACATAAGAAAAGACTTCCCGCTGATTTTCGGGAACGACAAGATAGTTTATCTCGACAGCGGGGCGACGTCGCAAAAGCCGAGGTGCGTCCTCGACGCCGTTGAGACCTTCTACGAGAGGTACAACGCCAACATACACAGGGGCGCGTACGGCATAAGCGTCGAGGCGACCGCCATGTACGACGAGGCGAGGGCAAAGGTCGCGTCCTTCATTCACGCGAGCCGGCCGGAGGAAGTGGTCTTTTGTAAGAACGCGACGGAGGCCGCGAACCTTCTCGCGTACTGCTACGGCCTGGAAAACGTCGGCGAGGGGGACGAGATAGTAATCTCCATAATGGAACACCACAGCAACCTGGTGCCCTGGCAGATGGTCGCGAGGCAGAAAAAGGCGAAGCTCGTTTACATGTACATCGACGGCACCTACACCATCCCGCAAAGCGAGCTTTCCAAGATAACCGAAAAAACGAAAATTGTGTCCGTCACGGCCGTGTCCAACGTCCTCGGTACGATAGTGGACACGGCTCCCATAATAGAGAGGACACACGCCGTGGGTGCGGTCGCGGTTTTGGACATATCCCAGGCGGTGGCCCACATGCCGACGGACCTTTCCGCGAGCGGGGCGGACTTCGCTATTTTTTCCGGACACAAGATGTACGGCGCTCTCGGCTGCGGGGTCCTCTGGGGAAAATACGAGCTTTTGGACAAAATGCCGCCCTTCATCATGGGCGGGGACATGATAGAGTATGTGAGAGAGCAGGAGACGACTTTCGCCCCGGTGCCGCAAAAATTCGAAGCGGGGACGCAGGACGTCGCCGCGGCCGTGTCGCTGGGTCGCGCGATAGACTACATGGAGGAGATAGGCTGGGAGACTATAGTGGAGCACGAGAGAAAACTTCTGTCGTATGCAATGGAAAAACTCTCCTCGCTTCCCTACATCACGTTATACGCGCCCGAGATATCGAAACAGTGCTCGGTCATATCGTTCAACATAAACGGCGTCCATCCGCACGACGTGGCGTCCATTCTGGACGCGTACGGCGTGTGCGTGAGAAGCGGGAACCACTGCGCGCAGCCGCTCATGTCGCATCTCGGCGTGGACAGCACGTGCAGGGCGACGATATCGGTGTACAACGACGAAAAAGACGTGGACAGGCTGGTTTCCGCCGTCGAGCAGACTTACAAGAGATTTGAAAAATACCTGGGGTAGAAGACATGGATTTGGACGAGCTTTACAACGACCTCATAATGGAGCACAGCATGCACAGCGCGAACAGGAAGGAGATTTCCTGCCCCACGTGCTGCGGCCTCGGACACAACCCCAACTGCGGCGACGAGATAAAGCTCGAGGTCGCCCTCGAGGACGGCGTCATAACCGACATGGCCTTCTCGGGACACGGGTGCGCCATATCGCAAAGCTCCACGTCGATAATGATAGACACGCTTAGGGGCAAGACCGTGGAGGAGGCAAAGGAGATAATAGACATCTTCATGAGGATGGTACGCCGTGAGGAGGTGCCTCCCGAGGAGATGAAAAAGCTCAAGGACGCGAGGGCCTTTTCCGGCGTCGCCAACATGCCCGCGAGGGCGAAATGCGCCACGCTTTCGTGGCACACCCTGGAGGACTTGCTCCTCGAAAGAGAAAAAAAGGAATAAAAAAAAGCGGCTCCGAAGGCCGTTTTCTTTTTACGGACGGGATTCGCCGTCCGGTATCGCCGCCGGGCTTTCCCTTCTCTTTTTGTCGGCGTCGTACAGCCATTTGCATTTCAGCGCGCGAAGGTCACTCGAGTAAAATCCCATGTGGCGGCGGCCTTCCGTCGTGAAGGTGAAGGCGCGTCCCTCCGAGGCGACGCTCATACCCTTCATCTCGGAAAACGCGTATTCCGCTTCAGGGAACATGTCCCGTCTTCCGGGGTCGCACTTGGGGCTGTACGAAACCCTGTCTTTGTAAACGCGGAGCGTCCCCGCGGCCAAAACGAAAGGCGCGTGGTTTTTTTCTATCTCGTATTCCATGACGCCGTCCAGCTCGATGAGGGGCTCGGAGACGTCTTTTTCTTCCGTGTCCTTTCTGAACTTTCTCTTGAGCCACCTGGACCAGTCGTAGACGGTGTCGTATCCGAAGTCGCCCTCTATGAATCCCTTGTCGTTGAATTTCGCCTTGGCGCCGCAGCGCGTACAGCGGAAAGAGTCGCCCTCCGACTCTATCGCGTCGTACGAGCCGCACCTCGGACAGATGAAAAGATATCTCTCTATGCCCTTTGCAAGGTCTTTCCCCGTATAGGTGTACATCCTCTCTTTTTGCCACTCGTACGCGTTCACGCTGATGTCCCTGTTTATGACGGCGGTGACCTCGTCCGCGGTCATGTTTTGGATTTCCTCCGGGGAGTACACGCCGACCACCTCGCCCTCAACGGGCCCTTTCCGCTTCGTCTCGGCCCAGCCGGGGTTGCAAAAGTACCCGCCCGATATCCTGTACGTCACGAGAGTTTTGCCGGAGCTTTTGCAAAGCCTTCCCAAATTGTCGTTTATCTTTCTCGTCTCGCCGTCGTACGAGCGGTTCTTTTCCGGGAAGACGCAGACTCGCCTTCCGAGGCGGAGGCGTCTCAGTATCTCATGCACGGCCTTGACGTCCCTGTCCGAGTTGTACATTGTAATAGGGCCGAAGAGAAAGTCCATGGACTGGTAGCGCGGCATGCGGGTGAGAGACTCGGACGCCACGAAGTATATCTGCCTGCGCGCGGCGGCGCCCGCCATGTACGGATCGCTCCGCGTCGTGTAGTTCGCGACCATGAGGTACCCGCCCTTGATTTTGGGCACATTCTGCGTTTTGAAATCGTACTGTTTGCGGAGTCTGTGCCTTATGACGTGCCGCGCGATTATCCACGTCAGTCTGTGCACGAGGGTGTTCTCCACGACTCTTGAGTCGTAGGACGTGTTTGTTATCTTCACGGCCCTCACGAGGAGAAGGAGGACGCCCACGAAAACGACGCCGAGAAGAACCCACAAGGTTATGTACGCGCCCGGCGTAAGCGAGTTCATTCCCTGGGCGAGCTTTACGGCGAGCATGCCTATCCCCGCGACGTTCAGAAGGATCCCTATGACGAGGGAACACCTCGCGGTCCTTATCCTGTTCGCGATGGGCGCGGAAATCTGCGCGGCCGCGAGCGTTACGACCACGCATATTATGAGGCATATCCACGACTGTCTGTCGAAGGAAAAGGTGCGCATCGAAAAATGCGACACGGCGCCTATGAGCGCGGTGAAAGTCATTATGAAGACGGAGGTCCCCACGGCCGATTTGAGCGAGTACCCGAGGACCAGGGATAAGACCACGAGCATGAGGAGCCCGCCGCCGGTGCCCTGGAAGCCGCAGATGAAGCCTATGGCCGCTCCGCAGATGACGGAGGGCACGGGGTGGTGCGTGAACCTGTTCTCCCTCGTGTAGTCCCTTCTCATGGGGTTGGCGAGGAAGTACACGCCGAGAAGGAGCGACACGACTATCGTCCAGTAGTTCATGAATGTTTCGCCGGAGGAAGTGACGGTGAGAAAATAACTCGCCACCGTGCCCCCGACGGCGAAGACAAGCACCGAGACGAAGAGCGGTATGCAGTTTTTTATCTGGATGTTTTTGTGGCGTATGTACGTCGCGGAGGAGAAGGCCGACGCGAGGACGTCCGAGGCGAGGGCTATGCCTATCGCCGTGAACGAGTCGACGCCGAGGAAGGTCACCAGCATGGGGGATATGAAGGTCGCCGCCGAAAGTCCCGCGAATCCCGTGGAGACCCCGGCGCCTATCCCCGCCAGAAGGCATATCAGTATTATCATCGCCAGTGAGTTTTCCAATGTATCTCCCGTGCGCTGACGCGCCAAAACTTTTTACACGTACAATTATAAGATATAGGGGAAAAATTGTAAAATGAAAAAGTCCCGTCGCGGTCCGCCGCGGGGTACCGTGCGGGGCCCCGCAATCGCCCAATCGTTTGACTATCGGGGCGCGGGCGGGTATAATTTCCTTATAAATTCGAGGAGAGAAAATGAAACCATATCTGAACGTCGTCGGTGCGGCGATAGTGGAAAACGGCAGGCTTTTCGCCGTGAGAAGAAATTACGGTGTGGACGAGGTCGTGCACAAATTTGAGTTCGTCGGCGGCAAGATAAACGAGGGCGAGACCGGAAGGGAAGCCATAGTAAGGGAGTGCGGGGAAGAACTCGACATGAAGGTGGAGATCACAGACGAGGCCGCTACGCTCGAGTACGAGTATCCCGAGTTCTACATATCGCTGACCGTGTTTCTATGCAGGAGGCTCTCGGACTTCGTCCTTAAGGAGCACGAGGAGCAGCTCTGGATTCCGGTGGAGGAGCTTTCCGAGGACGGCTGGGCCCCCGCGGACGCGGAGATGGTCAGCCTCATAAAAAAAGGCGTCGTCACGTACAAAGAGGTGAGGTCGGTGCAGGACCTCGAGACCCTGTCCGAAATAGGGAAGGAAGTGTACGTCGACGCGCTGCGGGACGTGTATACGGAAGAAAAGAGGAAGGCCCTCGCCGAGAGATTTTTTTCCTACGAGAGACTTTCTGACACCGCGGACAGATACGACTTCCGCTACAATTTCATACTTCTCAACGGCGAGATTGCGGGGTTCTATTCGTACTGCCCGGCCGAAAAGATGGAGGGGATCGGCGGCCCGGGTGTGTTTCTGTCACATCTTTTTCTCTCGCGTCCCGCGAGGGGGAAGGGGATAGCTTCGCGGATCATGAAAATTATCCCCAGGCCCGTGAAGATCGTCGTGGACAACGAGAACTCCAACGCGGTGTCGCTTTTCAAACATCTGGGGTTTAAGGTCACGAAGTGCTTCGATCTCGAGCTTTGCGAATACAAGACGAACGATTTCGTCATGGAGCTCGAATAGTGCTCACCCTGATAACCGGAGCCTCCGGATACCTCGGGAAAGCCTTTTGCCGGCTTTGTCTCGAAAACGGGGACGACCTCGTCGTCACGGGGAGGAGCGTGGAAAGGCTCGAGGCTTTGAAAGAGGAGCTCACGGCGGCATATCACGGGGCGAAAATCGAATGCCACGCCGCGGACCTTACGGATTCGGACCAAAGAGCGGCGCTTTTTGGAAAGATAGAGGGATATAAGTTTTCTTTGGCCATAAACTGCGCGGGCGCGGACATACAGAAGGCCGTGGAAAGGTTTTCCGAAAAAAGCCTCACGTTCGCGGTGAGGGCGAACTTCGAGGCGGCGGCGTCCGTCTGTCTTTTCGCGGTAAAGCACAGGGCGGAGGAGCTTCGCATAATAAACATATCGTCCGTGTGCGGACTATACCCCATGCCGTACTTCGCGCTCTACAGCGCGTCCAAGGGCGCCCTGACGTCGTTTTCGCTGTCGCTTTCGAGGGAGACGAAGGGCACGGGCGTTTACGTCACCGCCGTTCTGCCGGGAGCGTTCTACTCGCGCCCCGACGTCGTGGAATACATCAAAAAAGAGGGCGCGTGGGGGAGGCTTTCCGCCAAGACCCCTGAGTTCGTCGCAAAAAAAGCGCTCGGGGCCGCGAAAAGGCACAAAAAGATGTGCGTGCCGGGGGCTGCCAACAGGCTCATGAACTTTTTCACGAGGTTGGTCCCGGCGCCCGTCAGGACGAACTTTATTGCGAGACGCTGGAAAAAAACGGAAAAGGACGGATTCTTCCCGGAGGAGAGATTATGAGCAGAGCCGACGAAATCTTCGTGGCGAACATGAAGGACATCATGGAAAACGGTGTATGGGACACCGACAGGGACGTGAGACCCAGATGGGCCGACGGCACGCCCGCGCACACGGTGAAAAAATTCGGTATTGTCAACAGGTACGACTTATCCGAGGAGTTCCCGATTCTGACCGTTCGCAGGACATACATGAAGTCGTGCATAGACGAACTTTTGTGGATATGGCAGAAAAAGAGCAACAACATAAAAGACCTCAAATCCAAAATCTGGGACCAGTGGGCCGACGAGAGCGGCAGCATAGGCAAGGCCTACGGCTACCAGCTAGGGATTAAGGACGTGTACCCGGAGGGGGAGTTCGACCAGGTGGACAGGGTTCTATTCGATCTCAAAAACAACCCCGCGAGCCGGAGAATAATGACCAATATCTACAACTTCCGGGACCTTCACGAGATGAACCTTTACCCCTGCGCGTATTCCATGACGTTCAACGTGTCGGGAGACACCCTCAACGGAATTTTGAACCAGCGGTCCAACGACATGCTCACGGCCAACAACTGGAACGTCGTCCAGTACGCGGTGCTTCTCATAATGTTCGCGAAGGTTTCCGGTCTCAAGGCGGGAGAGCTCGTCCACGTCATTGCCGACGCGCACATATACGACAGGCACATACCAATGGTGGAGGAGATAATAACGCACGAGCAGTATCCCGCGCCGAAGCTTGTCGTGGACCCCGATGTGAAGGACTTTTACGCGTTCACGACGGACAGTTTCCGTCTCGCGGATTACAGATACAACGACACCAAATACGACATACCCGTGGCAGAGTGAGAAGATGCAGACAGTGAGCATGGGGTCGATGTACCTCCAGATACTCATAATAATGTGCGCGCTCGTCGTCTTCATGGTGCCGGGGCTCATTTTACGGAAATGCAAAATGATAGGGGAGGGAGGAACGAAGACCCTCTCCAACATTTTGTTGTACGTGTGCCAGCCGGCCATATCGATAAACGCGTTCTGCGTTTTTTCCGACGCCGACTGGGAGATGATACAGGACATGTCGAGGACGAGGCTCCTCAGAAACTTCGGGCTGTGCATTGCGATATCCGTCATAGCCTGTCTCGCCGTGTTTCTCGTCTGCAAACTCATATTCATAAAATGGAAAAACAGGGACGAGGCGAACATATTCACGTTCGTCTCCGTCTTTTCCAACTGCGCGTTCCTCGGCATGCCGTTCATAGAGGTGTTCACTGACGACAACGCGCTGGCGTGCATGTACCTGATGGTCTTCAACATCGTCTTCCTGGTGCTCTGCTGGACTCTCGGCGTGTACCTCATAACGGGCGACGTGCACTCCATGAAGGCCAAAAAGATTCTGCTGCACCCGTCTATCATCGCGTCCGCCGTGGCGCTCGTGCTCTTTTTCGTGCCGCACGCCAACTTCTTCATGATAGACGCCGTGAAAGACCTCCAGATAATCCCCAAGTATCTCGCGTACAGCGCCGCGCCCATCTCCATGATAATCGTGGGAATACGGCTCGCCGATGTGAAGATGAGGGACGTCTTCTGCGACGCAAAGATCTATCTTTCGTCTTTTCTCCGCCTCATAGTCGCGCCCGCGATAGCGCTCGGGATAGGGCTTATTTTCAAAGGACTCGTCAGCCCCGGAGTCGAGTACGGGTACGAGGAGTTCGTATATCTCGCGCCGGTGATAGCGATGGCGATGTCTCCGGCGTCGTCCGTCGTCGCGATGGCCGAGTCGTGCGACGGGAACACGAACCTCGCGACGTGCACGTTCATAAACGGCACGCTTCTCTCCGTCGTCGTAATTCCGCTGACGGTGTCTCTCGTCATGCTGATTTAGACGGGGGCTTTTCTCACATATACGTACAAGGGAGGAATTTTAAGTGAAATTCATACATCTTGCGGACCTTCACCTCGGGAAGCGGGTCCACGAACAGTCCATGACTGACGACCAAAGATACATTCTGGACGAAATCACGGAAATAACAGAAAAAGAGGCGCCCGCCGCGGTCCTTGTCGCGGGGGACGTCTACGACAAGGGAATCCCCTCCACGGAGGCTATCGGGCTTTTCGACGACTTTCTCGTCGGACTCTCGAAAAAGAAGATTCCGGTTTTTGTCATAAGCGGAAACCACGACTCCGCGGAAAGGCTGTCGTTCGCGAGCCGTCTCATCGAGACGGCAGGGGTTCACATCTGCCCCGCGTACGACGGCAAAACAGTCCGCTACACGCTGGAGGACGAAAACGGGCCCGTGAACATTTATTTGCTCCCTTTCATAAAGCCCGCAAACGTCCGCGCGGTACACGGCGATGCGGAAATAGGCTCGTACACGGACGCCGTCAGAATCGCCGTCTCCGACATGAGGGTGAACACCGCGGAGAGGAACGTCCTCGTCGCGCATCAGTTCGTCACCGGCGCGGAAAGGTGCGATTCCGAGGAGATGACGATAGGGGGTCTCGACAACGTGGACGCGGGGGTTTTCGACGTATTCGATTACGTGGCGCTCGGACACATCCACAGCCCGCAGTTCATAGAAAGCGGAAACAAGAGAATAAGGTACTGCGGGACGCCGATCAAATATTCTTTTTCCGAGGTGAGACAGCGTAAGTCCGTGACCGTCGTCGAGCTCGGGGGAAAGGGAGATATCGACGTGCGGCTC
>JAJQAK010000182.1:0-1170 GCA_021203845.1 Clostridia bacterium
AGCTCGAACTGCGGCTTTATAAGGCCTATGAAGATCTTCCCGTCTCCGAGCGAGGCCGCGACCCCCTCCATTATGTAGGTGAGGGATATGAAGCTCACGTCGGCAACGATGCCGTCCAAAGTGTCGTCGAAAAGATCCGGCGTAAGATCTCTCGCATTGAAATTGTCGATGACGACCGTTTTGTCGCCCAGAAGAAGGCTGTCGAGCTGGTTTTTACCGACGTCCACGCAGTAGACCTTTTTCGCGCCTCTCTGAAGAAGGCAGTCCGTGAACCCGCCGGTGCTCGCGCCGATGTCGGCGTAAATGAGACCTTCCGGGTCTATCTCGAACTCGTCCAGGGCTTTCTGAAGCTTGTACCCGCCCATGGACACATATCTCGAGCCGGACATGCCGAACGTCATGATGTCCGTGGGTTTCAGATCGTACGACGCGGGAACGATCTTCCCGTTGACGAGAACCTCGCCACGTTCCACCGCGCGCGCCGCCTTGGTGCGCGAACCGTATTTTTCCGTAAGCTCCTTGTCAATTCTCATGATGCAGCACAAAGTCTATGATTTCTTTCGCGCTCACGCCGAACTCGCCCATGAGCTCGCGGGCGCTTCCGTGGGGGATGAACTCGTCCCTGTAGGCGACGTTCTTCACGCATTTGTCGGACCCGGAAAAATAAGTGTCCACGACCGAACCGAAGCCGCCTATGAGCATGTTGTCCTCCACCGTGATTATGTTTTTCGCCTTAAGAGAGTCGAGAAAGTCCGTGTCGAGGGGTTTTACGAACCTCGCGTTGACTATGCCGACGTCAAAGCCCCTTCCCTCGAGGTATTTTTCCGCTTCGAACGCCTCGCAAAGTGCCCTCTCGCCGCACGCCAGAATGACGAAGTCGCCGTCTCCCCCTTCCAGCCACTCCCATTTCCCGGACTCCAAAGGCGTGTCCGAGTGGAACGTGTACTCCGACTCGTGGGGGTATCTTATGGCGACGGGCCCGGCGCACTCCGTGCTTAAAAGCACCATCCTTCCGAACTCGTCGGCGTCTTTGGGAACCCAGATATTGAGGTTGGGGATGAAGTTCAGAAAAGACAGGTCGAAAACGCCCTGGTGCGTCTCGCCGTCCGGCCCCGTGACTCCCGCCCTGTCCACGCAGAGCGTCACGGGAAGGTTCTGCGTGCAGATGTC
>JAJQAK010000182.1:1270-3069 GCA_021203845.1 Clostridia bacterium
AACGTCGCCGTACCGGGCCGCCCCGTCGTCGCTCCCGTCCGCCCGCATGCCGTGCGTGGCCTCAGGATTCTCCTCGCAGAAGGCGTAGCCCTTCCCCTTGAGCGTCGAGACGTGCAAGATGACGGACTCGGTCTTGAGACGCTCCTTCACCTCTTTGAGCTTTTCTATTATGCACGACAAATCGTTCCCGTCGTACACCCTGTCGTACGAGAAGCCGAACCTCTCGAAGATGACGGCGTGCTTTTCGACCTTTTCCCGCTGTTTCTCGTCGCTTGCGAGAAAGTCCAGGTATTCGTGCATGGAACCCACGGTCTCGGAGATGGACATGCCGTTGTCGTTTATTATGACGAGTATTTTCGTGTCGAGAAGTCTTAAGCTGTTGAACGCCTCGTACACGAGCCCGTTGTTGAACGAGCCGTCGCCTATGAGGGCGATGACGCTGTAGTCCTCGCCTTTTATGTCCCTCGCCTTGGCAAGGCCCAGGGCCGCCGATATGGACGTCCCCGCGTGGCCCGTGTTGTACGAGTCGTACTCGCTCTCCTCCCTCTTGGGGAAACCGGAGATGCCGCCGCGGCGGCGGAGGTTCTCGAAATCCTTTGACCTTCCGGACAGCATCTTGTGGGCGTAGCACTGGTGTCCCACATCGAAAACTATCTTGTCTTTGGGAAAGTCGAAAACGTAGTGAAGCGCGACGGTGAGCTCCACCATCCCGAGGTTGGAGGAAAGGTGCCCGCCGTTCTTTTTCACAGCCGAGATTATGTCTTCCCGGAGCGCGTCGCAAAGCGATTCGAGTTCCCCGATGTTCATTTTTTTGAGTTCATCGCCCGTAACGTTTACCATTTTCTATTTAACGCGTGTGCGCAGATCTTCCACGAGGCTCTCGAAAAAAGAGGTGTCCCCGTCCATGCCGGAGATGATGTCGAGGCATTCCGTGGCGATCTCGTCCGCTTTTTTCCTGCTCCCTTCCGGTCCGTAAAGGCTTACGGCCGTGCATTTGCCATCATCTTTCCCCGCGTCCTTACCGAGCTCCGATGAACTTCCCTCGGCGTCCAGAATGTCGTCCACAAGCTGGAAAAGGTACCCCGCCTTCCGTCCGAGAGAGGAAAGCTCCTTTTCATATTCCCCGTCCGCGAGAACCGACGGCACGAGGAAGGCCGCGGATATGAGGCCCGCCGTCTTTTTGTCGTAAATGTATTCAAGAACGGATGGGTCCTCGCAGCCGGAGCCGTCATAGCGAAGGTCCGCGTACTGGCCCGCAATCATGCCGCCCACCCCCGCTTTGTCGCATATGAGGGAGGCCGCCTTTATGTATTTTTCCCCGAACGGGCATTTTCTGAAAAGAAGCGAATATGCGGTGTTAAGAAGCGCGTCTCCCGCGAGCACCGCGTACCCCGCGCCGAACTTTTTGTGCGAGGAGGGCTTCCCCCTTCTGAAATCGGCGTCGTCCATTTCTGGAAGGTCGTCGTGAATGAGCGAATACGTGTGTATGAGCTCCAACGGAAGCGCGAAGTCCAGGGCGTCCTTCATTGAAACCCCGAGAAAGTCCGCCGTCGCGAGCATTATCACGGGACGGATCCTTTTCCCGCCCACGAGAAGGCTGTACCTGAAGCTTTCGTCCAGAATTTCCGGCGTAAGTTTAAGCCCGGACAAATATGCGCCGAGATGTTTCTCGAATGTCTCGTAATATGCTCTGCAGCGTTCAGCGTAGTCTGCCATCATTTCCTCCTGTCGGCCGAAATCCGTACGTGTCACAGCAACTTTGTGTTGTCGACGGTCATGACCTCTTTTTTGACGACGTG
>JAJQAK010000176.1 GCA_021203845.1 Clostridia bacterium
GTATCATGGAAAGGTTGAGGGATTTCCCGAAACGCCGAGGACGCGTGATGAGCGTGACCTCCGACCGCGTGTCTATCATGTCCTTTATGAGAAGGGATTTGTCGACAAAGTACCCGTTTTCAATTGTATCGACAAAGTCGGACGACAGCAGACCTATATTTTTTCTTTCATCGCCGGATTCTGACATAAAACGACCTCACGTTAATTTTTGCTTTTTCATTATACGACAAGAAAAAACAATTTTCAAGCCCGAAAGCGATGTCTTCCCCTCGCGGTCCGAAGCTTAAAAGCCCTCCTCCACGTCTTTGAAAAGATTCAGGATGTACCCGTCCATGTAGGTCTCGGCCTTTCTTTTCATCTCGTCCGGAACCCCGTAGAAGGCCTCCGCGACGGATGAGGCTATCGCCGCCACGGTGTCGCAGTCCCCGCCGAGGGAGACCGCCGTACGCACGCAGTCTACAAAAGAGGAAGACTCCAAAAATACCTCGAGAGCCTCCGGAACCGTCCCGGGGCACGTCTCGTCGAAGGAATACGTTTCCCTTATCCCGTCTACCGTGAAATCGAGCTTATAGTAGTTCTCCTCCACGTACGAGCGGATGAACGCCTTGTCGCGCCCGGTCTTAGCGAGGTATATCGAGACGGCCGTGGCCTCGGCACCCTTTATGCCCTCCCAGTGGCCGTGCGTGGGAGCCGTCACCTTGTAGGATATCTCCCTCGCCTCGGGAAGGGATCTGGCGAAGAATCCCGCCGCGGACACCCTCATCGCGGCCCCGTTTCCCATGCTCCCGTAGGGGTGGGGCTTTTCCGACATGACCCATCTTTTGAATTTTCCCCCGAAGCCGCAGTGCGGGTACTTTCTTCCGACCTCGAGCATCCATTTGACCGCCTGCTCGTAAAGGTACGCATAGTCCCCTCTGCACTCCTTCACGGCCTTCGCGACGGCGAGGGTCATGTACGAATCGTCCGTGAGAAAGCTTTTGTCCGAGAATATCTCGAAGTCCTTCCCCCTGTAGTTATGGAACTCGAACCTCGATCCCGCAATGTCTCCTATTATCGCTCCAACCATATTGAATCCTCCTAATGTTTTCCCTGTGTCTCCCACCCGGGAGAGAAACTTTCACCACTTCACGATTTTCCCGCCCGCGTCGTAGTGCCAGAAAGGCCCGTCCTCTTGGGGCCTATCTTCGCTGTAATAAAACATCCTCGCGTACACAAACGCGTCGCTCCCGTCTTCCACCCTGTAGTACGCGGTCTGCGGAAGAAAATAAATACTCCGAAGTTTCCGGCAGTCCTCGAACGCACACCGGGAGACAACCTCCACGCCGCCGCCCACCACAATGCTTTCCAAAGATTCGCAGCCCGCGAACGTACCGTGCTCTATCTCTTTAAGAAGCACCTCCCCGGGGTCTCCTTCAAGACCCTTCATTGGTTTCCCGTCCAGAAAGCCCGGAAATGACATTTCCTCCTCGGTTACGCCAAGGATAAACGACGAAAATCCTATTTCCACGGTTTTGAGCGACGAACAGTTCAAAAACGCGGAATGACCGAGGTAAGCTACCGAAGCCGGAATCGAAACCCTTCGGAGCGAGTGACACTCAGCGAAGGCCCCGTGGCCTATCTCGTTCACGCCGTCGGGTATGTATATCTCTTTAAGATTTTCGCACCGGGCGAACGCCTCGGGTCCTATGTCCTCTATGCCGGAAGGCAGCACGACGTCCTCGAGGGACGTACAGGCATAAAACGCCCATTTGCTCACGTACGACACGCCGTACGGGATTTCGACCGTTTTAAGAGATTTGCACCCCTCGAACGCGGCTATGCCTATGTGTCGGAGGCTCTGCGGAAGCCGGACGCCCGCAAGCTCTCCGCAGCGGTAAAACGCGCAGTCCCCTATGACCGCGAGCCCCTCGGGAAGGGTGACGGACGCAAGCGACACGCACCCGTCGAAGGCGCTGTCTTCTATGACGGTGACAAGAGGCGGAATTTCGACCGACCCCAAAGAGAGGCACGAGCAAAAAGCCTCCATGCCTATCTTTTTGAGATGCGAGGGGAGACGGACCTTTGCAAGGCTTTTGCAGCCTGAAAACGCAAAATCCCCTAAATCGGCGACGCCGTCGGGAAGATACACGGAGGAAAGCGACGAGCAGCCGGAAAAAGCGGATTCCCCCACAGACGTGACGCTGTCCGGCAAGGCGACGCACGTTAAGGAAACGCAGCCCTTGAACGCATAATCCTCCACGCGCATGACGCCGAAATGTATTTCGACGGACGACAAAGCCTCGCACCCCTTGAAGGCCCACCTGCCTATGGAAGTCACGCTCCCCGGGATTTCGACGCGCACGAGACGGAGACACCCGGAAAACGCTCTGTCGCCTATCGCGGTGACGCCCTCGGGGATCGTCACGCATACGACGTCGAAGCGTCCGGAAAACGCGTCGTCCGCAATTTTCACGACGGGAATGCCTTCGTGAAAGGCGGGAACGGCCACCTCCGCGTCCGCGCACTCCCCCATACCTACGACGGAGTACCCTCCGTCCGTTTTTTCAAATTCGAGTCCTTCGCTTTCCATACTCTCCTCCCCCGGCGTCTTTTCCGTATCCGCCGCACTGTTTTTTCGTCTCAGATGTGCGTTATGGGGATGCCGTACCAGGCCTCATAGGCCTCGTCCCACTTTTTTATCTCCTCGTCGCGCCGAGGGCTTTTTCTCTTTTCCTCAAGCTCCGCTATTTTCTGCCCGCACACGTATTTGACGCCTTCTATCACGGGTTCCAGGGAAAAGGAGATCCTCTGGTAGTCGGTGAGCTTGCTTTCGTCGTACTCCCAGTCGTCACCCTCTTCCTCCGGCTCGTTTTCGGACTCCGGTTCGGGATTCTTTTCCTTCTCGTCCTCGGCCTTCCATGCGGCGTGCATGGCGTCGATGACGTCCTTCGCGATACTTTCGGCCTCCGCTATGAGTTCCTCCGGCGTCATGTAATACGCTCTCGCGGCAGCCTGCTGCGCCCTGTTCGGTTCAAAAGGCATGATTTCCTCCTCTTGCCGGCCCGCGCCGGCTTTTACGAAAACGCTCAAAAATATCTGACCCCTCTGGGGGGATTTCGCCAAAAAATTTCTGACCCCTTTCACGGGGAGCCTGTCGAAACGCTAAAAAATAACTGACCCCCATAACGGGGAATTTACAGAACCACTAAAAAATATCTGACCCCACAGGGCGCGGAGGAAGGAGAAAGGCCGAATGCGCGCCTTCGCCCGAAAATCCCGCAGCGTCTCACCGCGTATCCGTGTTGAGTGACCTTAAGTAATTTTCGACGTTCAGATAACTGACGCCGCCCTCGTCCTTATCCTGCCCGCGGTAAATGACGTATTTCCCGTTTATAGGCCCGTAGCTGTACTCGATTTTCGCGCACTTGTCGGTGCTCTTAAGATTTTTCCGCTGCTCCGGGCTCGTCCTCACGGAATGTTTTATCTCGTAGAGAGAGCACCCGCCTTCCTTTCTGTCTTCTACCACCATGTCTATCTCACCCGTCTCGAACCGAAATTTGCTTTCCAAGACTACTAAAAATTTCCTTTCCACGGATTGCTAAAATTTGCTTTCCATCAATCAGAAAAATTTGCTTTCCATTTACACGCAATCCCTCCACACACAAGTGGCGGCCACAGAGCCAAAAGGAAAAACCGTCGAAGTCGGGAGCCGGACATGCGGCGACGGGACCGGACAAATTGGAATATCGGCAGACGTCAACGGATACATACGCCACGTTAATCAAAAAAACGGGGAAGGCCGTATCCCCCGCACTGCAGTGCCTCTGTTTTTTGAATGTGCTACGAACGGGCCGAAGACGGTATGTCCCCGTATTCACGTTTCATGGCTTCCATTGTCACGACCCACTGGCTACCGAATTTGCACACGTCCACACAATTTTCAAGTTTTCCGTAAGATACGGCCTTTCGAAGTGTGCTCTCGTTGAGTCCCCAAAGCTTTGTCGCATCGCTGAACGCTATGAGGCCGTCGAAAGGCGTTTCGACCGTCACTCCGTTGTCCCAAAGCTCGTTGCAGGACAGGTCGATGTCGTCGTTCCAAACTATTCCGTAACCCCCCACGTCTGCGTACACGCCGTAAAACTCCTCCGAACCCTCCAGAGGCTTGTACATGGGGTACTTTTCCATGAGCGGCTTCATGTCGTATATTTTTGTTGCGCCCTCGAGAAATTGAACGTTCAACATATAATTCGGAAGCGGATATACGTTTTTTACTCTGTGAAACATGATTTCCTCCTAGTCAAGCGGATCAATTTGCTTCCATTCCTGAGTTGTCCATATCTCAAGAAGTTCATCGCGGTGTTTGTTGAGCCACTCAAGAACCAGAGCCATGACTCTGCCGGACAAATGGCCTTCTATTACTTCGCCTGTCTGTATGTTGATTGACGCAACATCTTCATTGTAGATTGCATGGAAATGAGGGGGATTATGTTCCTTCCCCATAGGATATATTCTTATCACGATACCGAGAAACCTCGAAACAGTCGGCATATAAAAACCTTCTCCCACTTTGTTCTGTATGTTCACATTATCACGGATTCGTGACAATGTCAAGATAAAAACACTGTTCCCGCAATTTTGAAGCCGCAAAGCATACGCATCCTTTCGCCAGGCTCACTCCACCCGCAAACGTTTCGCTAACGACACCTTCAAGTTCCGCGATGTTCCGGAAGAACTTGTCGTGGGCACTCTCCTTCTTTGTGATACGTCGTACCCAATCAATCGGATTGAGGCCAGGCGAGTAAGGCGGAAGTTGATGAATATCACTTTCGCACGTATGCCGGCGTACTTTTCTTCCATATCATCTCTTTAAATCGTATTGCTTTCCTGTGCCAGGGGGTGTTGTCCGATACACTCACGTACTTTCTGCCGTGAGACAAAAGATGGGTTTTCAAAAATTCACGGATTGAATCAATCGTCGAATCACAGCCAAAGCGACTCTACTCCGCAAAGAAAAAAACACCGGTACGCGGAACTGCAAATCCGCAAAAAGAGACTCTTTCTTTGGCAGGATACGACAGGACTTCAGAGGCGCTTCTATTTTTTTGGCCCGGGCGGCAGTGATTGCCGCATCACGCCCGAAACGGACTCCATCCTCCGAATGAGTCATCGCCACCGGGCACGTTTACGGGCGAATGTGAGAGTCTCCCAGTGAGTGAAGCAGACACTGACACTGACGGACGCCGATATCTATGTCGTATTTCTCCTTAATGAAGTCGGACAAATTCGGGCCGTCCCAAATTTTGTGTCCGTAGTTATTCGGGTCATCCCGTAACACCTTGTCTATTTCTTCAATCTGGGCCTTTGTCAGTTTATCGGGGCGTCCCGGAATCGGTTTTGCCTTCAAACTTTCAAAGCCGTTCTCGTTCACCGATTTTACCCACCCACCCGTTAAGGGTTGTGACCGCAACTCCGGACATTTCGGGGACACAAGACACCGTATTGCCTGCCAAAACGAAGTTCACAAGCACAACGCGATATATATACCTGCCGTACTCGTTTGAGGAAACGATCTGTCTTCCTTCCTCGAGTAACTTCTCAGGATCCCTGCTGTATACACGCTTGGGGCTCATCTTATACCTTCCCTGTTTGTCAACATTTATTTGACCCGGCCGACAGAAATTATCTGACCCGCCTTGTCAGAAATTATCTGACCCACCGCCTTACACGGGAGGCTTCGAGGGGCCGCCGGGCGGGCACGCGGATAAAGCGGACGAGCTTTTTTACCGGACATAATCGGGACCGAGAAATCTGTACCAGCCCTCTTGGGCACCCCATACGGCGACGTCGAGCATGTGCTCGTACGGGTCCCTGTCGAAAAGATACATGTCGTCCGTGTCGTAATAAACCTGCGGAACCTTCCGGTGAGCGAACTGCCTGTGGTCGATGACGGCGTCCATGACCTTCATCTCCCTCTCGGCGAAAGCAGAGTCCCGATACGTGCCCGCAATTCCGAGGCCGGCGTTTTTTGCCCATCCGCGAAGAAGCGAGGAACAGTTTCTTATCGCCTCGCACCTTTCTTCCGAAAGCTCGCGGGACATAAGGCACTCGTGGAATATAATGACGGCCTCAAAGGGGTCCGTGACTTCCCCTCCGCGAAGATGCGTGGGGGCCTTTTCTTCCGAGAAATTGACCTTCTCCCGAAGAGCCCGTAAGAATTTCTCGTTTTCCGAGCCCGGGGCGGTATATCCGCAAAGGCGGAGTGAAAGCTCCAGAATGACCGCTGCGCGCGACCTCGGAAGGTCGTTTTTTTGTGGCCAAAAAATTCCCATGACCCATCCGGAGAGCTGCTCCGAACAGAATCTCCCGGACTCCCCGAGATACGAGAAAAACACGGCATCGTAACGCTTTGTGATGACGTCCAGAAGATTTTTGACGGTGAGGCATCCTTTGAAAAAGCCGACGTCCTCGGAATACGAGGGCGCACACTCACCGAGAGACTTTCCGATTTCGTACATCCAACCGTCGCCGAAACGCTTTTTCATGACGCTTTCGACAAAGTCCGCGAGCGGCCCGCGAAGGCAGCCGAGACCGTCTTTTACCATATCAAAGTAACGCATGATATTTCTCCACCCTCCTTAAGGCTCTAACTTGAATCCGACGGCAACCCTCCAGAGCCTCTCCAATACGGCAGCGAAGGCCCGGCACTGCCTGCCGAAAGGACTTTCCTCCTGCCTGCGTGTGACGTCCCATCAGTACGAGGCATAAAAAGTGCGAGCTCGTCCAGCTTGTCCACACGTGACAGTAAACATCTCGAGATTTGTTATGCGTTTACCGCCCGAATCGGTGAACTTTTTGACATAGAGAATGTGGCGTTCCGGTTTGTATCCGAAACCTTCGACAGGCACTTTGATGTCCTCGTCCGTCTTAGTCCGCGCGCCTGCGTCGCGGCTCGAAGCACCTTATGATGTGTGGCGATTATCTCATAATCTTGAAGCATGCCGTATTCCCGTTTCATGATTCCTTGCGTATCGGCATGAAAAAATACAACCGTGCTTTTCGTTTTACGCGGGGCGAAAGTCTTTTTCCCGGCGTCAAAGCCCCTTAATAACCCGTGGGAACGCTGTCGGCGATTTTGATAATCTCCTCCCACTTTTTTTATTTCTTCCCTGTTACCCTTTGCTCAAGGTCTTTTATCTTGGCCTCGCACATGGCCTATGTCTGAAAAAGCCTGAAGTCCGCCCGGGGCGCGACGAGCCGATAGTTTCTGCTGTCGGGGAGTTTATCCCCGGTCATGGCCGCGTCGGTCGTGGCAACAAGTGCGCAGCACACCTTTGCGTCTGTCTTTTTCACCTTCCCGAGGTATTCGTTCATCGCGTCGAGCAGCTTCATCTGCTTTCTCACCGCGTTTTCTATACGTTTAATTCTTGCCTTGAGAGAAACTTGTTCCCTTCCTCCTTTGTTCAATCGCCATCTTCGGCGTCCCACTCGTAGACCTTTCCGTCGCCGCCGATGTACCAGTATCTGCCTTTTTTCCGCGGCTTTTCCGGGCTGTAGAAGACGACGTCCGCGGCCGTGAAAAAATCGTTTTCACGCGCGACGGCTATATCTTTCCACTCCGACGAAATCCCGAAGTAAAAGATCTCGGAAAGCATGCCGCACCGGGAAAAGGCCCCGTATCCCACGTATTCTAGCGCTATTCCCGAAATCATGATGCGTTTGAGACCCACGCACCCGAAAAACGCCCCTCGCGATATTTCCCTGACGTGCGGAGGCACGATGAATCTTTTCATGGATTCGCACCCGCGGAACATGTCTCTTTCTATCTCTTCGAGACTGTCGGAAAGAATCGCCATCTTGAGATTCCGGCACCCGTAAAACGCGCCGTAGCCGATTTGGTACACTTCGTTCGGGATGTCTATCTCCGTCAAAGACACGCAGTCCCTGAACGCCCCGTCACCTATCACGGTAAGAAATTCGGGAAGAGAAACTTTCTTAAGAGACGTGCACCCTCTGAATACGTCTTGCCTCAGCTCCGACACACCCACGCCGACTGTCACGGACTCGAGGCCCGTGCAGTCCGAGAAAGTCCCCCGGCCGGTGTCCGTGACGCTCCCCGGCACCTTTATTTTCTTAAGCGACGCACACCGCGAAAAAGCAAGGTCTCCGAGAAATTCCAAAGAGGAGGGAAGGAGAACCTTCGTAAGGTGCGAACACCCCCTGAACGCTTCGTTCCCTATCGCCGCAAGATTTCTGGGAAAATTGATTTTGTCGAGGGAGACGCAGCCCGTGAACGCCGACCCTCCGAGACACAGAAGGGTGCTTGGAAGAGACACCTCTTTAAGCTTTCCGCATTCCCTGAACGCGTTCTCCCCGATATAGCTCACGCCGATCCCCGCCGTGAATTTTTCCATGGAGAGGCACTCGGCGAATGTCTGCGGAAGAATTTTTCCGACGCTTCCAGGGACGTAAAACTCTTTGAGTGAGAGACAGTTTCTGAAGGCATCGTTTCCTATGTACGTGAGTGCACACTCCCCGCGGGGGATGTCCACTTTCTCGAGCGCCGTGCAGTAGAGAAACGCGCCGACGCCGATTTTCTGAAGGCTTTTGGGAAGTTTCACCGTCTTTATTGTCCCTCCCCCGAAGAACGCTCCGCGCCCTATTTCGGTCACGCCCTCCGGTATGACGATGTCCCTCGCGATTTCGCCTTTTATGTACAGCGTCCCGCCGCACGAGAACGGGTTGTCCGCTATGTTGCCGAACTCCACTCCGCACCACGCGGCGACGTCGTCTATGCACACCTTTTCGAGTCTCACGCACATCCCGAAGGCGATCATGCCCACGGATTTGAGGCTCGCGGGAAGGGTTATCTTTTCCATGGACGAGCATCCGAAAAAGGCCGAGTCCCCTATCGTCTCTACTCCTTCCGAGAGGGTCACGACTTTGAGATATGCACACCCTTTGAAGGCCTTCGGAGCTATCTCCTTCACCGGAAGGCCGTCCTTTTCCGAAGGTACGACTATTTCGCTCTCTTTGGAAAGTCCCCCTATCCCCGTAACAGCCCAGTATCCGTCTTTTTGCACGAAATCAAGCTCTTTCATTTTGTCTTATCTCCCAAATACAAGAGCCCGCATCCGGGGTTCACGTCCAAGGCCACCATTACCCCGTGGTCTTACCATAATACAAAGCCGCCGTCATCGTCGACATGGAAGAAGTTTCCCTTCTCTTCCGGTTTTTTCTCGCTGTAAAGCCACAGCGGGGCGCGCGTAAGACACTCGTTCCCGCCTCCAACGGACATGCCTTCCCACTCTTCCCTCGTCCCGAAAAAGAACACGGCCTTAAGAGAGGAGCAGCCTGTGAAGGCGAGGCGTCCCACGCTTTTCAAGGTTTTGGGAAGGGAGATAAAGTCCAGGCTTTTGCACCCGTAAAAAGCCGCGTGTTCTATGTCTTCCACGGCGGGAGGGACGAAGACGGCCGAAAGGGACGTGCAGCCGCAAAAAAGCGAGTGCTCCATCTCGTAAAGCCTTTGCGGCGAGCCGAACTCCTTCAAAGAGGTGCACTCCATGAACGCCTTGTATCCGAGCGCGTGCACGCCTTCGGGAACACGGATTTTTACGAGAGAGGTGCACCCGATGAAGGCCTGGTGTTCTATCTCGAAAAGGCTCTCGGGAAGCTCCACGCACTCTAGCGACGTGCATTCCCCGAACGCTTCATATCCTATCGTGCGGACGCCCTCCTCTATGACGACTTCTTTCAAAAAGCCGCAGTACGCGAAAGCACCGGGACCTATCTCCGTCACGCTCCCGGGGATTCGGACCTCTTTTAATGATGTGCACTCGGCAAACGCCGTCTCGCCCATAAATTCCAACCCGGGGGAAATTGTGAGCTTATTTAAGGACCCGCAGCCTCGGAAGGCGCTGCGCCCCACGGACGAAAGATCTGTGGGGAGCTCGACGGATTTGAGCGACGAGCAGTTTGTGAAGGCGTACTGGCCCACGAAGGGAGCCGCGCCCGGAATCACGAGATCTTCCAGCGGTTTTCCGTCCAAAATGAGCTCTCCGCCGTGGCAGAGGGGATTGCTGTCCTCCGTCTCGAATCTTACAAAGCACCACGCGGCAAGGTCGTCTATGAAGACGGTTTCAAGCGACGTGCAGCCGCGGAATGCGTTCGCCCCCATGATAAGCACCGACGAGGGGACGTATATGCTTTCCAGCGACGAGCATCCCGAAAACGCCCCTTCCATCACAATCCCGACGCCCTGGGAAATCATGACGTTTTTTATGAACGTGCAGCCCCGGAACGCGCCCGGGTTGATTCCGAGAACGGGCCGTCCCTTATAGAAAGACGGAATGATTATGCTCTCGTCCCTCCGCCCTCCGGGGCCCTTTACGGTGTACCCGTTTTCCGTCTCCGTGTACTCGAGTGGCTCTTTGGAAGGCTCCCCAAGGGGCTTTTCTCCACCATCTTCGCGGGGAACGGGAGAAAAGTCGCGCGAGCCGCCCTCTTCCGGCTTTTTGAGTATGCGCGCCGTCCCGGCGTCGTCATATGTCCAATGCCTCCCGTCCAGGGTCTTTCCGTCGCCGTCGAAAAAGTAAACGTCGGCACCCTTAAGACACTCATTTTCCGGTCCGATTTCCATGCTTTCCCAGTCTTTTTCCTCCCCGGCGTAGAGGACACTCTTAAGTTTGAAGCAATCGGAAAACGCGTCCGTGCCGACTTTTGAAAGGCTGACGGGAAGAAGGACTGTTTCCAATGCCTCGCACCCGTAAAACGCCATGTCGCCGAGAATCGTGAACTTGTCCGGAAAGGCGACTGCCCGGAGGGACACGCACTTTACGAACGCTCCCATGCCTACCCCCAGAAGTTGCGGAGGAAGCCTGATTTCCGAAAGCGACACGCAGCCGCGGAAGGCGCAGTCCCTAATCTCAAACACTTTGTCGGGAAGGTCCACGTGCTCCAGGGCGCCGCACCCGTCGAAGGCGCTGTCCCCTATCACATAGACGCTGTCCGGAATGTCGACGTCTTTGAGAGACACACATCCCTTGAAAAGGCCGTTCGAAAGGTATGTCACGCCGTACGGTATGTTTATGCTCTCGAGGAAGGCGCAGTAGGAAAACGCGAGCGGGCTTATTTCTCCGAGGCTTCGCGGGATTCGCACGGTCTTTATGGACCCGCAGCCGTAAAACGCCATGGGTGCGACGGACTCGAGACCGTCGGGAAGAGATAGGTCGGTGACGAGGGCGCCATTCAAATAAAGGTCCGCGCCGCCGCTCAGAGGATTCGCCTCGTCCGACTCGAAAACAATCCCGCACCACGCCGAAAGGTCCGAGACGAAGACGGATTTAAGCGCGCCGCACTCCTCGAACGCGCAAAGTCCGATGAAGGATAGAGTTTCGGGGATCGTGACGCTCTTTAGTGACGCGCATCCTTTGAAAGCTTGCCTCCCGACGGATTCCACGCCTTCCGGAATCACGACGTCCGTCACGAAAGGGGAGCCTTCGAAAGCGCTTTCTGAAATCTCCGTGACGGGCTTCCCCTCGTGCATTGAAGGGATGACCACGTTGGAGTCTTTGCAACTCCCTATTCCCGATACCGCGAAACCGCTTTCATTCTCTGTAAAAATCAAACCGCTGCTCGCCATATCACACCTCTTTAGTCGTCAAAATCAAAAATACCCCGATGATATCCGTCCGTAAATGCACCAACAAATCTTATGATTCCCCCATCGTGTCCCCGGAAGATGAGCGCTGTATAATCACCAGATAAAGCGTGCCTTAGATGTGTCGATAAAAATTAGACACAGGGTTTTAGGTAAATCCACTCACGGAGCCACAACAAATACATCAAAGAAGGAGCGCAAGTGACGCGAAAGTTGCTGTCCTACTTACCAATAGCTTCAACTGCTGGCCTTCTTCATGTTGTTGCAGTTGAAGTCGGTGAGAAACTTAACCCCTTCCATACTATTTGCCGTAAACGAGATGTCATTACTTATACCCGTCTTTTTGTAGATGTATATTCTATCGCAGACCAAAACCGAATAATTGACACCAAAACGGCGGAGACAGAAATTCAGCTGATTCACATCCTGATTCTCGGGAGAAGAGTCGTACCTTTTGACGTCCATGACAAAAAGGTCTTTCGCGGAGAGAGAGTCGCGTACCACGAAGTAAGGTATTTGTAGTTCCTGGTCTCCTAAAACTACTCTACGTCCAGATGTAACTTCGTTGAGCTCCTTATTGTATCCGAAAAACGCGGGGTCACAAAGAAAATCGTTCCAGATTTTCTTGTTTTCTTCGTTGCCTCGATATAGATTTTGAATATGGTCATCCACTATATGATTCCACGCCATACGCCATTCCGAATCAGGTGAAACTCCGCCAGTGTATAAATTAAGCACATATGACAATAGTTGCTTATTCTCTTGCCGCCGCTGCAAAAGAATAAGTTGATTCAATATGTAAATCGCGTGCTCTTTGACAAGATTACACATGTATTGTTGCTTGCCTGTGCCCCTATATGTAAAGGCACTTCTCGGGTCATAATGCGCTGCAAGCCAAGCAGAATGAGCCCTAATATCCATCGGGGAATCAAAGTTATAATATTCTACATCTACTCGATATCCGTGCTTATCCCAAAGTTTGCCAACCTCCTCTACTAATTCAGAGGGCTGGTCGGCCACATAACAATCAGTCTTAGCGCGACTTATTGAAAGAAGGTATCCTCCTGCACAATGTAGTATATAATCTCCCTTATGGATTTGCCTCATAGTAGAAAATCCGATGTTTGCCTGCCCATTTAAAGCTTTCTGAGGCGACCAAACATACCCACCGCTTCTTTCGATATAGTATGTCTTACCCTGATTCACATAAAATATTCTCATTCTCTTACTCCCTAACTTGATGAGTTATGTCGGTATAAAATTGAATGCATACACCCTACCACGTTACCCATGATAACACGGCACTACTCATATTAGGTCGCCTTCATGGCGACATTTTATTTTGGACGTAGCAGGTACCTATAACGCAAAGGGCCGACAAACTGCGTCAGCCCGAAGATTCTATTTCTTTAACTTTTCGTCAAGAATCCGTTTGAGAGTTTCCAGTATAGCCACAAATACATCTTTATGATTGTCAATGAAGGGGTTGGATTCCATGAAGTGCGTGACTTCACGCCAGTATGAGACATACAGACTCCCAACATCTTTTATATCCCCTACCGACGCCAAAATCTCCTTAAGCCTTGCGACGTCATGCGTGGGGACTCCCTCGCCCCCGCAATACTTTTCCGAAAAGCCAACGCCATGGTCCGAGATGAACCCGTAGTCGTCGAACATCTTCGCAACGTCATCGTTTATCGCAGAACCGGAGTTGTAATCGGAAGCATTAAAAGCCTTCAAATGTTTTTCAATTAGATCAAATAATGTCTCCATTCAATCACCCAAATACCGGTTATAATGTATAAAAGTCTTTAAGATACTTCAAACATTTATTCAAAATTTTCTTGTCTCGATCTGCATAATTTAATCTATTCGACATGTATTCTTGAACCTTACTAATATACTTTGAAAGTCGCTGAAAATCATCAAATAGGAAAAAGTTGCTATCGAATCTAGAATTTTTCACCAGCATAGGATTCAAGATTCGCTGAATATTTTGAATAACTTTTTCTGCTGAAGCTTCACTTGTATTGGGATGCGTTCTACATAAATACGACTTGAAACCTATAATAAAAACAGATTCTATGTGTGCTTTAATTTTTTTTGGTTCGCTATTTACGGGTTTATGAATTAACATTTTTAAATTTGATCTATTAATATCAAAATAATCAAGTAAGTCCTGAAGTAACCAGCACAAATGTAATGCAGTTTGATTACAGTTCATATATATATTATCATCAACCCACTTAAAATTGGTCCTTTCCGACGAAGAAAAAATATCAGCATTACCCCATTGTACATTAAAAGCTATTAGATGATCCCTGCGCTCTGGGAAATTTTTTAACAATAATCTAACAACCTTGCATACAAAGTTACCCCATGAGGCATCACTTATTTCAGAACCGCATATATTAATTCTATACGGCGAAGAACCCTCTAACAGATAATCTCTAATAGAAAGGTCTTCGATATAATATCTATGCATACC
>JAJQAK010000138.1 GCA_021203845.1 Clostridia bacterium
AGTCTTAATGAATACCAGTCAACTTGATCTTGAAGTTTTTGAATCTTTGTATTGATGAGTATCTCCGTGTACTTGTCCTTGAGCTTGTGTTCATAGTACTGGTCCGACGCATATCTCTGACCTCTTCCGTTCACGAACTTCTCGAGCAGGTCATCGACTGACTTGTTGTGCAGGTACTGGGTGTCCAAAAGCTCAAGATAATCCGTGATGGATTCATTGGGATGGTCATACCTCAGCACCTTGTTGACCGAGAGCGAGTCAAACGCCCCGACGTTCCACACCGAGTTCGTCCTTTTGGCGAGACCTTTCGTCCCGAAGCAGGACTCGACCTCTCCCTGTGCGAGGGTGAACGTCACAGGAATCTTCCTGGTGGTGCACTCCTTGACAAGTGGCAGAGCCCTCAGTCCGCTGATCGGAGCGACTGAATCTATATAGTGCTGGGTTGCGTTGACCAGCTCCGCGAATGCACCGTTGTAGCCGACCTGCATTTCCATGAGCCACTCCTCCTTCGAATCGTAGCCGGTCAGCTCTTCGGCCTTACGCGCCTTTGAATCACGTCCGTCGATGATTGCGAGACTCAGAAAGGACGCGGCGATAAAGAACCATACGCAGGCCTCAAGAATCACAGCCCACAACGGTCTTTCATACTGAATTTTTTTCATGTTGAACTGTTTGGTTCATAAGGCAGAATCTTATGTGCGGCTTTCTGACGACACCTGCCTGGTCTTCAGAAAACTTCTGTCCGTTGTCTGGAGTTTCAGCATTGAACTTCTTCAAGATCCGTTCAATGTCAGCACGACACTCCTCCACAACATTTGCAAGTGGCGGATTATTCACCGTCGAGATGACTGACCCGACGGAAAGGATCTCAGGTTCCGAGTAGTGGATCTCGAATCCATAACCGGTATAGTAGGCGCAGATTTCCCAATCATTTTCAGCACTGCTGTCATGGAGCTTGGGAAAATGGGTGTCCGCATCTACCCAGTCAGTGGTCACTTCAAGGATGTTGCCGAGAGCCTGTATAAGATGTATCGTCATGATGCCCTCACAAGGAGACCATGCCCTGAAGCTTCTTGAACGGTCCTTCGGAAACTTGAACGTTCTGTTCAGAAGAACCCTATATTTTCCAGGCTCATCCTTGACACAGTCGACAACGACATAGAATCCTTTAGGCAACATGGGCTTTAGGAAGTTTGAAGTCACTCACAAAGAAGTCCTTCATGACACCTTTAATATAGTCATTGTACTCTCCCTTGAGATAGCGGTCAACCAGGCAGAGTTGGTTCATGTTGGGCTCGATGCCGACCATGCCGCGCTTGGGTTCGTTGGGCATCCTGTGGTAGTTGCGGTTCTTCTCGTCATGCAGGCAGTCGGTGAGCGTGACCTCGTGACCTACGACACTCTTGACATAACCGCTGTAGGACAGTCTGCCCTTGTGATCGTAGAAGTCCAGCCTCTGCCATTCGTACACTCCTGTAGTTGTGTCAAGAATGAGATCGGTCGTGGCTCCGTGATTTTCACAGTCCACCACCACGAACGGATGGTCCGGAAGCGGGTCATAGTCTGTATGAAACTTATTAGAAGCGTCATTCATGACCGTTGTATAATAGTTATTCGGATACCCGCGCGAAGGACTCCACCAAAATCTGAGATAGTGCTCAATGGCACACTGCTCCAAAACGGTGCGCAACTTCACGTCAAAGTACTTGTCTCTGAACTTCACCCCTTGAGTTCCCTGTCTGGTTGTGAGCACGGTTCCAGGAGGGATTCCACTGAATCTGTTTCCGTTTGGAATGGAACTCCAGAAGCGGATGAGTTCAGGATCTTGTACAATGTTATTGTGCCTGTCCGGATTAATTATAAATCTTTGTCCGGACGGAAGAAGGAGCCACACCGGACCGCTTCCATACAGTGGCCAGTCGGTCGCAAGGATTCCGGGATAGCTGTCGATGACCATGCACCAATCATTCTTTCTGGCCATACCTTTCAAGTATTTTATCTATGGTTTTCTGATAGAGATTCCAATTAAAATCCTTGTGCTTGCGGTCGTATATAGGACTGTAATTATCTCCCCACCAGCATAAGACAGCTCCGACAGGAATGCTTTCCATGTGATACATACCGTTATTGAGGACATGGTCATAGACCATCGGAAAGAATTGCGCCACATTTCCCTTATGGGATACTATATGTATACTTCTCATGTTCTCCCCTTTGACATGCAGGTCAAAGACGTCCCACCTGTCAGGGTCGCACTTGAGCGGTTTGTGAAGCATCACGTTTCCAGATGTGCCATCAACGACGACATAATAGTTGCTTGGCAGTCTTTTTGTCATAATTTAAAACGATGTCCATAACGTTCTTGAGAGTATTCCACAATTCTGTTGCCAGGTATCGGAACATATCCTCCACGGGCATTGGCCATGTGGAGAGCCTCCCATTCAAGATTGCAGAACTCCCCCATTCTATAACGGCTGACGATCTCTCTCCAACTGCCCTTGAAGTCACATTCGGCAAAACATAATGAACCTACGGGCACATCACGGATCAGAAAGCCGTCATTGTGGCATAGACCAGTCACTCTGAAAGAGTCCGGCTTTATTACTACAACGGCTCCGTCAATCTCAAGAATGTTCTCCTTGTCAATAAGGTAACCAATCACGTCATTTGACCTTGTCACTACAGACTCATCAATGAAGAGGTGCGGAATGGTCGCATGAGCTATAGGTCTGTCCAAGACAAACATGTTGTCATGCGAATCTATAACGAATCTAATGTCATCGGCTATCATAAGTTTTCAATATCAAATCTGAGCATGTCCAAATCGTTCAGCTGCCTGTCAAGACAGGGGATCTGTGACCAAAGCACAGGATGCGGAGAGTACGGAACCGGCATCGGGTTCGGCATGCCGTATTTCCATGCGCCATACTTTGTCAGTGTCTTCTGAATGAGAGGATTGAAATTCCCTTTCCAATACTTGTCCCAGTATGCCATCACGAAACTTGTCGGACAGCAGACAAGCGAGCCTATCTGCGGAAGGACATCAGTG
>JAJQAK010000162.1 GCA_021203845.1 Clostridia bacterium
CGGGGTATTTCCCCTGCTCTGACGTGTATTTTTCTCCGCAGTCCCAGATTTTGAGATCTTTGAAATAAACGGACGTGTCTTCGTCAGTCTTTTCAAAAAAAGTTTTGAGCATGTCCATATTGAGAGACTTGCCGAACCTTCTCGGGCGGGTTATGAGAGAGACCTGTGAATGCCCGTCTATAAAATCTTTTATGAGGAGCGACTTGTCCACGTAGTAGTAATTTTTTACCGTTTCCTTGAAGTCGCTGGAAAAAAAGAACTCCTTGTGTATGTTGTCTTCAGCCATATGTCACCTCGACGAAACTCCGTTCGCGAATTTATTGTACCACGTTAATGGAGAACAATCAAGCCCGCAAAACATAGTCATAAATCCATCCCCGTATTCTATCTCCCGTCTCCTTTTCCGTATGCGGCGGGATATTTTCTATTGCTTATCCGTATGCTCAGGTAAAAACGGAAACTTACAAATCGATTGTATCCCGCTCTTTTGTACGTATCAACCTCACCGGACCCGGCTCAGCAATTCCGCAGCAGAAATTTCCGATAGCAGAAAAGGCACAGGGATTTTAGTCCCCATGCCCTTTTATCCGTGTATTCGTTTTCAATCGTACTTTTCCACTATCTCGACGAGCTCTTCCAGGCTGTGTTTCCCGAAGTGCGTGTGCACGCCGTCCACGACGAGGCACGGCACGGCCATGATGTTGTACTTCGTCTTTATGTCGGGGAACTTGGAAAGGTCGTACATCTCCGCGGTGACGCCGGGATTGAGAGAGGCTATTCTCTGCGTGCCCATGACGACCGTGGGACAGTTGGTGCACGAAAGCGTGGCCATGACCTGCAGCGTGTGATGCCCTTTTATGCCCTCTATGCGCTCTTTAAGCCGTGGCTCTATCGCCTGCCCGGGGCCCGCGACGTTGTACATTGCGATGACGAAGGAGTTGAACTCGTGTCCGCCCGGGATGCTGTAGAACCTTATGCCGTAGCTCTGTCCGCCCGCGCGTATGTCCATGTATGAAGGGCCTTCCCCCTCCTCTTTCGCGGTCTTGAGATTGGGATGCACGCCGGTGAGCTCGTCCACAAAGCCGGAGATCTCGTCCCTTCCGCCCTCGTCGGAAAGAACGGCCACAACTTCGACGGGCCTCGCGAACCTGTCCAGAACGCCTAAGAGCTGGGCCAGAACGTCGCCGGAGAGGAACGAGCCCGAATCGGAGGACGATTCCGCATGCGCAGCCTTCTCCTCCTTCTCCTCGGGCATGTCTCCGTTTTTTCCGCTCACGGCGAACGCGGGAAGATTCAGTTTCTCGTGCATGGTGGACACATGTTTTTCGAGGGAGGTCGCCGCCGTCGCGCCGTCCGACACAGCCGTGACCACCTGGCGGAGGTTCTTTATGCACACGTCGCCCGCGGCATACACGCCGTCGAGACTGGTCTTTCTGTCGACGTCGGTGACTATGTATCCCTGAGGGTTGAGCTCAACCTGCCCTTTGACGGGCTCGGTCGCGGGAGCGTATCCCACGAACACGAATATCCCGAACGTCCCGCCGTCTTCCGCGGTGAAGGTGTAACTCTCGCTCGTTTTGTTGTTTTTGAGCACGGCGCTCTCTATGGTGGCTCCCCCTACGGCCTTGACGACCTCGGTGTTGTATCTCACCTCTATCGAGGGGAACGTCTCGAGTTTGTCCACGACGCTTTGCGCGCACGTGAACGCGTCGCCTCTGACGAGAATGGTGACCTTTTTCGCGTACTTCGTGAGGAACATCGCCTCTTCCGCCGCGGCGAATCCCCCGCCGACGACCAGAACCTCGCGTCCCGTGAAGAACTCGCCGTCGCAGGTCGCGCAGTAAGCGACTCCTCTTCCTTTGAACGTCTCCTCGCCGTCGAAACCGAGTCTTCTGGGACTCGCCCCGAGCGCCAAAACGACGCCGAGGGATCTGTACTCCTTGCCGTCCTCCGTGGTGATTACTTTTATGTCGCCCGTAAGGTCAAGCTTTTCCGCCTTGGTCTTGACGAACTCCGCCCCGAAGGCCTCCCCCTGAAGGCGCATCTTCTCCGTGAGCTCCTTGCCCGAAGTCTTGTAGACTCCGGGGTAGTTCACTATCTCGGCGGTTATCGTTATCTGCCCGCCGAACGTGTCCTTCTCCATGACGAGGACCTTGTATTTGGCCCTCGCGAGATAAATCGCCGCGGAAAGGCCCGCGGGCCCGCCCCCCACGATTATCACGTCGTACATGTTTTTTTCTTCTGCCATGTTTTTCTCCCGATTAAATTATTGGCCGCAGCGTCCGCCGCGGCTAATTTTAACCAAATCTTTCTTACAGCAAACCTACGAGGTCAAGACTGGGCTTGAGCGTCTCCTCGCCGGGCTTCCATTTCGCGGGACAGACCTCGTCGCCGTGCTTCGCGACGAACTGCAGCGCCTGGAGTTTTCTGAAAAGCTCGTCCGCGTTCCTGCCGACGTTTCCGGCGTTCACTTCGTACGCGACTATCTTCCCCTCGGGGTTGACGACGAAAGTCCCGCGCTCCGCCATGCCGTCGCCTTCGATGTACACGTCGAAATCCTTGCAGAGGACGTGCGTCGGGTCGGCGAGCATGGGGTACGAAAGCTTCGCGATTCTCTCGGAATGGTCGGCCCATGCCTTGTGCACGTAGTGGGAGTCGGTGGAAACGGAGTAAATCTCGCATCCCGCCTTCTTGAAGTCCTCGTACTTGTTCTGAAGGTCCTCAAGCTCCGTGGGACACACGAACGTGAAGTCCGCGGGATAGAAGAAGAACACCGCCCATTTTCCGAGAACGTCCTTCTTCGTCACGGTCTTGAACTCCTTTCCGGCATACGCCTGAACGCTGAAATCGCCTATCTCTTTCCCTATAAGTGACATGTCGTTACCTCACTTTGTTTTTTCTCGATTAGATTCCGGATGTATGTCATCCCTCTTTCTTTTCTACGCATATTATAAAGGCGACCGCGGGGCGATGTCAAGTCACGTCCCGTGGAAGTTTGGTGAGTTTTTCGCGGAAA
>JAJQAK010000064.1 GCA_021203845.1 Clostridia bacterium
TCCAAAAGTCGAAGAATCTTTCCACGTCGAAGTCGAAGAGCAGTGCCATGCGTTTCGCCATGGAATTTGAGGGCATGGATTTTCCGGACATCATTTCGTTAATGTACTTCCCGTCCACGCCGAGTATCTCACCCGCCTCGTCCGCTGTGAGATTCCTTTTTTCGAGACCCTCCCTTATGTATTCTCCGGCGTTCGTCTTTACGTCCGACATAGTGTAATCCATGTTGAAGGCCGGAACCAGCATCACGAACTCGTTCTCGCCGGATATTTTTGCGTTTATATCGTCGTAGGAGGAGGCCCCGGGTGGATCTTCCGGGAAGTCGTCGAAATAGAACCCTATTTCGATTGACGCGTCGGTGTAGGCGTCTTCCAAAGTTTTCCCGCCGAAACATTTCACATCGGGGAGGTCCGGAACGGACACGGAATATTCGTTGCCGTTTTTACGGAATACGGCGGGGTAGAAGAGATCTACAATCTTCATGTTTTTCCTCGTTTCGTGTTCTTCTGTGACGTTTTCGGCTATATTTCGCAGGTGCTACCTTTCGGGTCGTCATCTTCTATGAGGTCGAAAAACCTTTCCTTGTCGAAGTCGAACAGCAGTGCCATACGTTCCGCCATGGAGTTGGAAGGCAGTTTTTCACCGGACATCATGTAGTTGATGTATTGTTCGCTCACGCCGAGTATCCGTCCCGCCTCGGACGCCGTGAGGTTTCGTTTTTTGAGACCTTCCTTTATGTATTCCCCGGCGTTTGTTTTTGCGTATGTTATCGATTCGTCGGTGTTCGAGACAAATACGTACAAAACGAACGCGTCCTCGTCCTCATCCTCGTCCAGCATGTCGACGATGTCATCGTATTCGGAGGGATCGGGCGGATCCTCCGGTTCGTTGTCGAAATAAAACCCGAGCTGTATTGATGCGTCGTTGTACGCCTCCTCCAGGGTGTCCCCGTCGCAGCAGACATTGGTCACCTCGGGAAGATCCGGGATTTTAACGGAGTATCCGTTTATTTCCCTTCTGAATATCGCGGGGTAGTAGAGATTTACTCTGTCCAACATATGTTTCTCCTTATTTCGCGGTAGCGTTTTACGATTTATGTTGTTTGCCGAAGAAGGCTTCCGTCATTCGTCTTCTTCGTCTTCATCTTCGTATTCCTCGTAGTCATTGTATTCATCGTCTTCGTCGCTGTCGTCGTCATCGAATTCCAAGAGCTCGAAGAATTTGTATTCGTCGAAGTCGAAAAGCAGCGCCATGCGATCCGCCATGGGGTTGGTGGGCATGTATTCGCCGGATATCATGGCTTCGATGTAATCTTCGCTCACGCCGAGAATTTTTCCCGCCTGTGCCGCCGTGAGGTTCCGCTTTTTGAGTCCTTCCACTATGGCTTCCCCTGCGTTCGTATTGTCCAAGATAAGCGATTCGTTGGTGTTTGAGACGAACACCAACATCACGAACTCATTGGTATACAGCTTGTCGTCGTCATTTATGTCGTCGAAGGCGGAGGGTACGGGCGGGTTTTCCGGCTCGTTGTCGAAGTAAACCCCGAGCTGTATCGTCGCGTCTTCATACGCCTCTTTCACGGTCTCGCCGCCGAACAGACTGTCGTCCAGTTCCGGTATGTCCGGGAATCTCACGAAGTATCCGTCTTTTTCCTTTCGGAATATCGCGGGGTAGTAGAGATTGACTCTGTTCAACATTTTTGTCTCCTTTTTCCACATTGGTTGTCGCTTCGCGTCATTTTGGAAAGAGCGTATCGATCATTCGTCCTCATCGTCATCTTCTTCCTCGAATTTTATGAGCTCGAAGAATTTTCCTATATCGAAGTCGAAAAGCAGGGCCATACGCTCCGCCATTGGATTCGAGGGCATACTCTTGCCAGTCATCATGTCGTTGATGTAATCTTCGCTCACGCCGAGAATTTTGCCCGCCTCTGCCGCCGTGAGGTTACGTTTTTTGAGACCCTCTTTGATGCATTCCCCCGCGTTCGTGTCGTCTCCGATTATAATCTCGTCCGTGTTGGCGACCGGGACGAGCATCACGAAATCGTTCACGCTGGAAATTGTTTCGTTTATCTCTTCGAAAGAGGAGGGCTCGGGAGGATTCTCGGGTTCGTTGTCGAAGTAGAATCCGAGCTCGATGGATATTTCGTAGAAGAGATCTTCCATTTCTTCTTCGTGGAAACCGGAGAATTCGGGGAAGTCCGGGACAAACGCGGAATATCCGTTTTCAGTCATGCGGAACACTGCTGGGTAGAAAAGATTCACTCTGTCCATTATGTTTTTCTCCTTTCGGGTTGCATCGTTCGGTGCGACGAACTTTGTTTATTTGTCGTCGTTTTCGTCGTCGTCTTTTATGATGTCGGCGTCAGCGATGTCGAAGAACCTTTCGTAGTCGAAGTCGAGAAGGGTCGCGATGCGTTTCGCGAGCGAATACGACGGAATGACGTGACCTCCAATGTAATCGGAGAGGAAGTCCTCTTCGATGTCGAGGATTTCCGCGACCTCGGCGGGCGTGTAGCCTTTCTTTTCCATCCCTTCCTTCATGTACTCGGCTGCGTTGGAATCGACCATGCCTTCGGTTGTGTCCAGATTGTCCACGGGGACGAGCAACACGAAATCGTCTTCGTCGCATCTTTCGGCGTAGACGTTGTCGTACGTCGACCGCGGCGGGATTTCGTCCATGGTCTCCGCGTACTCGAACATGTTTCCAAGGGCAATAGTCGCGCACATAAAGGCGTCTTCGACCGAGTCTCCGCCGATTCCGTCGGAAAACTCTGGAATGTCCGGAAACTCGACGGAATAGCCACCGTCCTCGTCCTTATGGAATATCGCGGGGAAAAATATATCGTCTTTTCTCATCGCCGCACTCCTCCGAATTTTTTCTGTTTATTATGATACCCTTTTGTTTTTTTGATGTCAAGGCAGCCGGGCATACGGGACGTGCGCTATGGAGTAAAAGTGATAATGTCCTGGGTAAGTAAAAGGCAAAATGTCCCAACCCCTCCCCCGGGGGAG
>JAJQAK010000117.1 GCA_021203845.1 Clostridia bacterium
ACGTCCGTCCAGTAGTCGACAAAGTCCTGAGAAGGCGAGAGCATGGCTTTCACCACAGAGTCCGGGTTGAAAAGGGGAACGTCCTCCACCACGTACCCGCCGTACCATTTCCTTATGTTGTCGTAATTCTTGTCGTATTTCTCGCAAAGCTCTTTTACCTGTTTCTCGGTAAACCCCATATACTCTTTCCAGAAATCCGCCCTCGTCATGTACGTTTCTCGAAACATGTCCATGGCCGTGGAAAGAGGATACTGCTTAATTGAAAGGACACCTGTCATGTACGTCAATCCCACGTAAGCATTGTCCTTAAGGGTGCAGTTAAGAAAGTAATTGAATGTACGTCCGTCGTCGTCGCTGTCCCTTTCGCGGTAGAACGCGTCAAAGTTGTCGATGACGAAGACAACATGCCGTTTCGTTTTATGGAACAGACAGTTCAGATACACATGTAAATCGCCGTCGCCGTCGAAATCATCATCGAGTTCATCCGGATATTCAGCTATCATTTCTTTGATGATGTCGGCCTCAAGGTCCTTTATTATCTTCGTTACGCGGACGTCTTCTCCGTAACCGCGTATGAAGTCCGAAACGTCGAAGTAAACGACGTCGCACTTATTGAGATTCTTTTTAAAGTCGGCGTCCCTGGCGATTTCCAAATCTCTGAACAGCGGTTCGGAGTCGCAGCCGCGACTGTAATACGCCACCATCATGTCCGCGTCGTACGTCTTGCCGAATCTGTGCGGCCGGTCGACGCAGAGCTGACGGAGGTTGTTCCTGAAACATTTGTTTGCCCAAACAATCATTCCGCTCTTGTCGACGTAAATCTCTTGCTGTCTGTGTTCCCGAAATTTCTCGTTTCCGGGGTTGAAGTACTTTCCCATGTCGGTTTCTCCTTACAAAATTATATTGGTGCGGGACGTCGATTTACGCTTTCAAACGCGCAGGTATACGTCCTTTGCATGGAATCAAAATTGATGGCCATAAGTACGACTTTGCCAGAATACCTGTTCAGACACTTCGCGTGTCCGTCTTCAATCATACTTCGCAGATGCGCATCGGCGGACGAATCGAGCCCGACATCGACAATCAGAAGCGGAACGTCATCGAAATTTATGGGAATAAAAGCAATATCCGCGGGTTTTCTCCCCGCCGGCATATTACGGACCATGCTGTAATGCCGCTCATACCCCAGAATATAGTAATACACGATTTCCGACAGTATGTAATCGTAAGTGAAATTCATGTCATCGTCGTAATATTCGTCGTCTTTGAAAAAGTTTAGTGCCTCGGCGGCAGACGCACAGTTCATTTCGATTGATGCGTCGACGAGCTGTCTTTTGTATCTCATGTATTTTTCCATCATGGTTTCTTCCGCCATGTCAAAACTCCTTTACCTTTGTCTTTACCAATGTATTTTACACACGGCGAGCGGAAGTTTCAAGCATACGTTCTCGATTAAAAATTTCCGTCAACTATTTTGACTGAGGCAAAAAACATTCTCGTGTCACAAATTTTTCAAAAATTAACCCAAATTAAAATAATATAAGATACATTCTTTTTAATGTACAAAAAATGAGGAGCAGGATATTTTGACAGGTATCTTGAACCCATTACAAAGTAAGATTTTATTCCGATTTGTTTGAAAATATTGCGGAAGTGTTATAAATCATTAAAAAAAGTATTGCGGAAGTGTCAAAAATTAAGTAAACTATTAATGCGTAAGTGCTAAAAATTCTGTAAAAATTTATTGCGTAAGTGTCGTATCTTCGTCGTACGGGGATCGGACCCATATGTAAGGAGATTATTATGGAAAGACTTATAACAAAGGAAATCGTCAAATGGTATAAAGACTGTAACAAAAAATCTTTGCTTGTGGACGGCGCACGCCAGACGGGGAAAACATACATCATTGAGGCGTTCGGCGAAAAATACTGCGAAAGTTTTGTCGAACTCAACCTTCTTTGGCTTTCCGACGAACAGCTTAAACAGTTTTCTAAAATTCACTCGACAGAGCAACTTATAAGCTTCATATCCGCCGTATGCGGTAAATCGCCTATTCCCGGCAAAACAGTGATTTTCTTAGACGAAGTTCAGGCCTCGCTCAACTTCCTGACGATAGTCAAGTTTCTTGCGGAGGACGACAGATTCCGTTACATTTTGAGCGGCTCGCTTTTAGGGATTGAAGAGTCCAACGTAAAATCAATGCCCGTGGGATACATGAGGATTCTGCACATGTATCCTATGAATTTTAAGGAATTTTGCCTCGCGTGCGGCGTACAGCAAAGCACTTTGGACGAGCTTGAAAGGCATTTTGTCGAAGAGTCAGAGATAGAAGACTACATGGACGAAGTGTTTTCAGAACTTTACAAGTGTTATCTTATAGTCGGCGGAATGCCGCAGGCCGTTCAAAAATACGTAGACACGAGTGATTTCACGCAGGTACGAGAAATTCAAAAAGACATATGTGAAATCTACAGGGTGGACATTTCAAAATACGACAAAAAGAACAAGCCGTTAATCATAAACGTGTTCAACCAAATTCCCGCGGAGTTGAACACGCAGAACAAACGGTTCAAATTCAGCTCACTCTCGGAAGGCAGGAAAACAAGATCGATATATGCGGAAAACGCTTTTTTGTGGCTTTCCGACGCGGGGATTGCCATTCCCGTGTACTGTGCAAGCGAGCCCAAATACCCCCTCATAATCAGTAAATCACGCAACCTTTTGAAACTGTTTCTGGGCGACGTGGGGCTTCTCGCGTCTATGTATATGGATGACGACAGCGAGACACAGTCCAGGATTCTCACGGGAGAGAGCAACATTAACTTCGGGGCAATCTTCGAGAACGCCATATGCCAGGAACTTACGAGCAACGGTTTCACCCCTTATTACTACAATTCCAAAAAATTCGGAGAGCTGGACCTTCTTATCCAACTCAAAGGGAAAGCGGTTCCGATTGAAATAAAGTCGGGGAAAACTTACAACCGTCACAGTGCGCTCTGCAACGTTCTCGGCGACGCGACCTATGATATAGACACGGCGTACGTTTTCGTCAACAAAAACATCGTAAAAAGGGACGGGAAGAAAGTCTATATGCCGGTTTACATGTCCATGTTCCTTCAAAAAACCGAGCCGACAGAAAACGTACACAAAATTGATTTGAGCCGTCTCGGCGGTTCGGAACACAGCTCCTGACCCCCATGAACCCGAACATGACGGTATAAGAAAAAAAGCGCGGACGACTATTCATTCCGCGCCAAGTACCAATCGACCGATTTATTCAAAGTCTATTTTTTCGTTCTCCTCCCGTACCCTGGAAAAAAATTCGGAGATTATGGATGAACATTTCTCCTTCATTATACCGCCCGTCACCTCCAGTTTATGGTTCACGATGTTGGCCTCACAGATTTCGTTCGTGAGGGATCTTCCCTTCCCCTCGTACGCGCCGAAGTAAAGCTTCTTAATTCTTGCGTTGAGCATGGCTCCGAGACACATCGGGCACGGCTCCAGCGTGACGTAAATCTCGCACTCCGGAATACGCCAGCTCCCGAGTTTTTTGCATGCCCCGTCTATCGCCTCTATCTCCGCGTGCGCCGTGGCGAGCTGTTTCTTCGTTCGCCTGTTGTGGCCGCGGGATATTATCTTTCCGTCGAGAACCACCACGGCGCCGATGGGAACCTCTCCTTCGTCGAAGGCTTTTCTCGCGCATTTAAGCGCGGCTGACATGAATTTCTCCTCCGTCGTCATCATTTGTGGTACGTCCTCCCGGAGTTTATCATGAACGACCTGTAAATCTGCTCCAAAAGCACCACCCTCATAAGTTGGTGCGGAAACGTCATGTCGGAAAAAGAAAGTCTGAAGTCTGCGGCGTCCTTTACGGCCGCGTCGAGCCCTTCAGACGAGCCGATTATGAAGGTGACTGCCTTCCCTTCGTCGCAAAGTCCCTTCATCTTCGCGGCGAGACCTTCGCTGGAAAGCTTGGTTCCTTCCACGCACAAGGCGACTTTGTATCCCGTCGAGGCGCGAAGGATTCCTTCCGCTTCCTCCCTTAAGGACCTTCCCTCCGGTATCTCCTTTATTTCGACCTTCGCGAAAGCCGAGAGTCTTTTCATGTATTCGGCGCAGGCTTCGGAAAAGAATTTTTCCTTAAGCTTCCCCACGCACACGATTTCTATCTTTTGCATGTCAGCTGACGAGGGCCACTATCCATATTACGGCCATTATGACTATTCCCACACACGCCCATATGAAGAACTTTCCCGTCTCCCCGGGCTTCTTTTTCTGCACGGCCTTTCTGTCGAGTATGAGCCATACAAGCGCGGCTGCGAAGCACACTGCGGAAACGACAATCATCACGGTGTTCGCCGTGGACGAGAGCTCGAGATATCCGTCCGCCCCGACGAGTCCGCACGAGTAGAATATGAGAATCAGCGCGTTGTTTATGAAGTGTATTATGACGCCGGGAAGCACGGCCCCGGAACGCATGACGAGAAGCGCGAAACAGCACCCGCATATGAACTGGTACACGGTCTGCTCGGGCGAGCCGTGATAAAGGGAGAATAGAAACCCGGTGATGAAGACGGCCGCTACGGACCCCGCGCCGTTTTCTGCGTTGGCGTATATCACGCCCCTGAACATGAACTCCTCGCACACCGCGGGAATAAGCGCCACGACGATTATCGCGGGGAGAAGGTTCCAGCCGTCCAGGTTGGGCAAATTGGACGTCGCTTCGCTCGCCTTGTATCCGAAAAGCTCGAAGAACTTTATCGTCGCATCGTTCACGTAGCTGACCGAGAACAGCAGTCCGAAGATCATTAAAAGCCCTATTACGTAGTATTTGGGGTGGCACTTCACCTTTAGAACGTCTTTGGGCCCCTGGGCTCTGTACCGGAAAACCAAAACGAGCGTTATTACAATCGCTATGGGCGACACGAGGTAGGAAAGATACAGATACGCGTCTGAAGACGAGTCGAGCCCGGCAAGAGCTATTATGAACGACACGACGAGCAACACGACCATGTAGAACACGACCGTGAGCGTGTAGGAAAGCCCGCCCGTAGCACATCTCAAGAGCGGATACTCTGTTTCGTTCATGCCGTCGCCGGCTTTGTTTTTTCCTGAGTCGGATTTACCCATTACATCAATGCGTGTGCAGGTTGATTATTTCAAAATCCTGCGCCAGTCCAAATCTTTTGTCTTTTTTAGCGACGTGTTCAGTCCTTCGACAATGCTTTCCCGCATACCGGGAATGCCCAGAAGGTACATGGTTTCTATCATGTCTTTGTATTCATTGGCTCTGAGCATCACTACATCTCCGTCTTTTGTGCTGATTCTTACGACGTCGTTCGTGTTAAGTACATGGTTCACAAGACCGTAAAGCCCATTTTTCGCCCGTAGAATGTCGGTTTGCGTCATGACAAATGTCCCCCTTTCCAAAACATATTATAAAGTACGGGACCGACCCGCGTCAAATGCATGGCAAGAGATTTTCATGCCGACAGGCAAACACATCGGCATACATCTCACAATCAACGCATGTCGCGATATGATATGAGCAAATGCCACGATAAAAATTTTACTTTTGGCGGCAAAAGTAATAACATTATGAATATATGAGAGATATTGACACGTCCGAAATAGAGGAAAAACTTACAGGCTTAATACGTGAGGCTGAGTACCGTCTCACGCCGGGATGCGAAAAGGCTCTAAAGGCCGCGCGCGGCGAGGAAACCTGCCCCTACGCGAGATTCGCCCTGGACACCGCCCTCGAAAACGCCGAGATATCCAAAGAGGGCGTTTACCCCCTATGCCAGGACACGGGACTCGCCGTCGTCATGCTAGAGATTGGCCGCGGCGTGCGCTTCACCGGAAAGCCCCTTTCTGACGCCGTGAACTCCGGGGTGAGAAGGGCTTATTCGGAAGGACTTCGCAAGTCCGTCTGCGACCCGCTGACACGAAAAAACACCGGTGACAACACCCCCGCGTACATTCACACCGAAATTGTCGAGGGCGACGAGGTGAAAATAACCTTCCTTCCCAAAGGCTTCGGGTCGGAGAACATGTCGAAGCTCTACATGCTCAAGCCCGCCCAGGGCACGGAGGGCGTGATAGATGCGATAGTGAAGACCGTCGAGGAAGCGGGCTCCCGCCCATGTCCGCCCGTGTACGTCGGAGTTGGGATTGGCTCGACCTTCGACGGGGCGGCGTACCTTTCAAAAAAGGCGCTATGCAGGGACGTAGGAACCCACAGCGAAAGAGAGGACGTCGCGGCCATAGAGGCCGAGGCTTTGAAACGCATAAACGCTTTGGGGATAGGCTGCCAGGGATTTAAAGGCGACACGACGGCGATAGGCGTGGCCTGCGAGGTGGCACCCACACATATAGCGGGTCTTCCCGTGGCGGTGAACATACAGTGCCACTGCGTGAGATGCGCGAAGGGGGTCGTATGACGAAAGACGTATTCCTTCCATGTGGCAAAAAAGAGACCGCGTCGCTCCGCGCCGGAGACACGGTTTACATTTCGGGGACCATCTACACCGCGAGGGACTGCGCGCACAGGGAAATGTTTGCGCTTTTGGACGCGGAAAAGCCCGTCCCCTTCGACATAAAGGACGCGTTCATATATTACGCCGGGCCGTGCCCCGCGAAAGAGGGTAACGCATCCGGAAGCTGCGGTCCCACCACCTCCGCGAGAATGGAGGGCTTCGCTCCGAGACTTTTGGATCTGGGACTCGGCGGAATGATTGGGAAAGGCGAGATGAACGCCGAAACAATCGAGGCAGTGAGACGAAACGGCGCGGTATACTTCGCAGCGATTGGCGGTGCCGGCGCGCTTTACGGTAAAAGAATAAAAATGAGCGAGCTTGTGGCGTTCCCCGAGCTTTTGTCCGAGGCCGTGTACAGGCTCGAGGTGGAAAGATTCCCCGCCGTCGTCGCTATAGACCCGGAAGGAAACACGATATACGATAAAAGGTAAAGATATGGAACTCAAGGACAGGATAAAAGAGATAAGGGAGAAAATCTCCGAGGAAATAGAAAAGATAACGTCGCATAAATCTTTTTTGGAGATTAAGACGAAGTTTCTGGGGCGCGGAGGCGAGATCCAGGGGCTTTTCAAAGGCATGAGGGAGGTTCCCCAGGAGGAGCGCCCGGAGGCCGGGAAGAACATAAACGACTTGAGCTCGTGGGCGGCGGCACTTTTCGACAAAAAAGAGGAGAAAATTAAGGCCGAGGAGCTCGCGGAAAGGATTGAAAGCGAGAAAATCGACGTCACGATGCCCGGAAAAAGGACGGAACCCGGCTCCTACCACCCCGACACGCTCATAAAAAGGCAGCTCGTGGACGTCTTTGCCGGGATGGGCTTCGAGATATACGAAGGTCCGGAGATAGAGACAGACTACTACAATTTCACGGCGCTCAACACGCCCAAAGACCATCCCGCGAGAGACATGCAGGACACGTTCTACATTACGCCGGAGCTCCTGTTGAGGACCCAGACCTCCGCGGGACAGATAAGGGTAATGGAGAACAAGAAGCCGCCAATAAAGATTTTATCCCCCGGAAAGGTCTACCGCTCCGATTCCGACGCCACTCACTCTCCCATGTTTTCGCAGATGGAGGGCCTCGTCGTGGACGAGGGGATAACCCTATGCGATCTCAAAGGGATGCTGGACGAGTTCGCGAGAAAGATTTTCGGCGAGAAGATAAAGACGAGGCTCCGCCCCTCTTACTTCCCGTTCACGGAGCCGTCCGTGGAAGTGGACGTAAGCTGTTTTTCCTGCCACGGCGCGGGCTGCAGACTCTGCAAGGGCACGGGCTGGATTGAGGTTCTCGGCGCCGGCATGGTGAACAGGCGAGTTCTATCGGGCTGCGGCATTGACCCCGACAGATACACGGGCTTCGCCTTCGGCATGGGCGTTGAGAGAATCGCCATGCTCAAGTACGGAATCACAAACATGAAGAACCTTTTCGACGGGGACGTGAAGTTCCTCCGCCAGTTCAAGGGCACGGAGGTGTGAGATGAAGGCACCGCTTTCCTGGCTTAAAGAATACGTGGACATCGACTGCTCTCCCGACGAGCTCAAGGAAAAGCTCTTCGGCTGCGGTTTCGAGGTCGAGGACATGTACGAAATCGGCCGAGATATTTCAGACGTAGTAGTCGGCGAAGTCAAAGAATGTGAAGGAATCGAAGGCACCCACCTCCACAAATGCACGGTGGACTGCGGGATCAACGGAAATCTTCAGATAATGTGCGGCGCTGACAACGTCAAAGTCGGTGTGAAGGTCCCCGCGGCCCTAATAGGCGCCACCGTCTACAAGACCTCCTCCGACCACAAAACGATCGAGGGAGTCACGAAGATACAGAAGGGTAAGCTTCGCGGAGTGGAAAGCTACGGTATGCTCTGCTCCGGCACCGAGCTCGGCGTCACGGGCGACATGTACGAGGGGGCCGACTGCGACGGACTTCTCATACTTCCCGAATCTTGCGAAAACGGAGCGGATGTGAAACCCGTACTGGGACTCGACGACGTGATTTTCGACGTGGCGATATCCGCCAACCGTCCGGACTGTCAAAGCATTTACGGGCTTTCCAGAGAGATAGCCGCGGCGCTCGGAAAAAAGATTAAAAAGCCCGCACTTGACTACACTGAGACGCCCGACTCCACCACCATGAAGGTCACGGTCCACGCGCCCGAGCTGTGTCCGAGATACATGGGGCACCTCGTAAAGGACATAAAACCCGGCAGGTCGCCTCTTTGGATGAGAAGGTATCTGACGCTATGCGACATAAGGGCGATATCCAACGTCGTGGACATCACGAACTTCGTCCTTCTGGAGCTCGGACAGCCCATGCACGCCTTCGACACGGACAATCTTTCTGGAAACGAGATAAACGTGCGCTGCGCTCGCGAAGGCGAGGAGATAGTGACCCTCGACGAGAAAAAGTTCAGGCTGGGCCCCAGCAACCTTGTCATTTGCGACGGTGACAAGCCCTGCGCCCTCGCGGGGATCATGGGAGGCCTCAACAGCGAGATAAAGGATACCACGAAGACAGTGTTCTTCGAGGCCGCGAAGTTCGCCCGCGACTGCGTGAGAAAAACCTCCCGTTCTTTGGGACAGCACTCAGACAGCTCGGCGGCTTTCGAGAAGGGGGTCAGCGAGTACACGACCGAGATGGCCATGAAACGGGCCCTGCACCTCATTGAGGAGCTCGGCTGCGGCACCGTGACGAGCGTGCACTGCGACGTCAGAACAAAGTGCTCCGATATGTCGGTTAAGAAGATGACGGTCTCCGTCAAAAAGATAAACGCCGTCCTCGGCATAGAGGTCCCCTCGGAAGATGTCGTGAGGATTTTGGAAGGACTTTACTTCGGCGTCGAAAAGAAATCGGATGACGAGCTCTTTTTGACTCTTCCCGGCTGGCGTGACGACATAGAGGACTACCCCGACATCGCGGAAGAGGTCATCAGATCTTACGGATACGACAAGATAACTCCCACGTTCATGCCGACGGCGAAGGTCACGAACGGCGGATACAGCAAAGAGCAGCGGGAGGAACTCGCACTCAAGGACGAGCTGTACCTATGCGGCATGTCGGAGATATCCACCTATTCCTTTTACTCGGAAAAAGACCTCGACCTTCTCAAGTTCCCCGCGGAAGCAAAGGAGAGAAAGTTCGTCAAAATAATGAACCCTCTGGGCGAAGACCTTTCCGTCATGCGCACGACGCTCGCACCGTCCATGGTGAAGACCGCGATATCCAACATACGGAAAGGGAACCTCGAGGGGAAGCTTTACGAGCTTTCCAAAATTTACGTGCCCCGCGAATTACCCGTGACGACCCAGCCCGACGAGGTGCCGACGCTTTGCATGTGCATGTTCGGCGGATACGGGTTCTTCGACCTCAAAGGCGTGATAGAAGACCTCGCTGCGTCGCTTAACACGAAATACGACTTCGTCCCTTCGGAAAAGCCGTTCCTGCACCCCGGAATCTGCGCCGACGTCTTTTCGGGAGATACAAAAATAGGATTTATCGGCGAGCTTTCCCCCGTCATCTGCGAGGAGCTTTCGTGCGACAAGAAAATCGTCGTCGCCGAACTTGATTACAAAGCCATGAGGGATACGGCGAAAGGCTTTAAATTCACGCCCCTTCCCAAATTCCCTGAGGTCAAAAGGGACCTCGCTCTCGTCTGCGACGAGAAAGTGACGTGCAAAGAAATAGAGGAAGCGATATACGCATCCTCCAAATATGTCACGGACGTGAGACTTTTCGACATGTACACGGGCGACCAGATAGAAAAGGGCAAAAAGAGCATGGCGTTCACCGTCACCTTAACCCCCGGCGAGGAGGCCATAACGGCGGAAAACTCCGACGGATACTTCAAAAAGATTCTGAAGGGTCTTCAGAAAATCGACATACAGCTCAGATGACAAAACGGACCGCGGGTTTGCGGTCCTTTATTTTGAACAGAATGAAAGGCCGCATATGCGGTCTAATTTCTACTTTACGTATATGTTTTTTTTGAGTATCGCCATGTTCTTGGTCTTCTTGCCCAAAATCATTCTGTTGTACTCCGTAAGCACTTTGTTGGACGCTATGAGGCTGCTCACGGGACACAATGTGGCGGGATACACGGCTTCGTCCAGATAGAACGTGGCGTCCGCGGGATTGTCTATGACTTTCCCGTTCTTTTTTGTGATCTTGGAAATGGGGTGCATGTACGCGTAAAGTGTACCCTTGTACTCGACCGTGGCGAGCTGCTCGAATGTAACCTTCATGTCGGGATAATATTCCAAAACGAAGGTCGTGTGGTCATCGGGGTCGAGGAGAAGCTCTTTTATGTTCGTTATTATCTCCTCTTCCTCAACGGCGACAAGTCCTTCCTCGGAAAACAAATCCTCCGATTCAACCTCTGTCTCGTCGCCATCTTCCGTGTTTTCAAGATCTTCTCTCTCTTCGTCAGTCATTTTAGTTGCTCCCGTGTTTTCTCTCGTATTCGGCCATGACGTCGTCGATGACGGTCTGCGAAGGGTATTCGAAGGACGGCGGATTGTCGTCCTCGTTCAGCATATAGACGTATTTCACACCCTTGTCGTACGTCTTGGAAGACATGAGAGCTTCCATGACTACGTAAATTTTCTCGCCCCTGCGACTTATCGCGAGTTTTCTGAACTCTACCCTGTTTCCCCCTATGGGGTCTATCATGACGACGGGTTCCTTGTTGTTCATGTCGAGAAGGTTCTTTTTGAAGTTAAAGTACCTGTTTCTCGCTATTTTGTAACCTTCCGTCATCTCGTTCATGACGCTCTCGGCAGCAGCGGGGTCGGTTTCCACCCTCATGAACGGAGGCATCACCGTCCTGTCGAGATAGAAAACTATGGCGTTCCCTCCGCCAAGCCCTTCCATGGGCACCACCGGCTGAAAAACGCAGTACAGTCTCGTGGGCCTTTCCAGAACGGCGAGCCTAATGAAGGATACACTCCTCCCCTTTCCGTCGGTGAGAACAACCGGTTCGCGGCTTATCGAATCCTTAAGATAGGCGACAATGCTAGGGTTCGTCGTCTCGACGCGGTACATTTCCTTTTTGAAGTCCTCGTCGAAAATCAGTCTGTCGCTGTCTCTGTCCATCCTCTCTCCCTATTGTGCCTTGCGGCCTCCGTACTGCGCCTTAACGCTGTGCCGTGCGCGGTCAGTTGAGTCCACGCTTGTTGTTGAGCTCTTTAAGCCTTACAAACTCCCTCGCGTCCATTATTTCGACGAACACGTCGTAGACGTCTTCCCGGATTTCGTCATCGGTTTCGGGAACCAGCATGTCGTGGTCTTCGTCTATATAGCAGATTTCGACGTAGTCTTCGTCGACGTCGGCGTCCTCCATCCCCTTGATTGGAAGGATCGGTTTGAGAACGACGTAGGTTTTTCCCTCTCTAGGCGGGAATGACACCAGGGGATGAAACTTTATCTCGATTCCTTTGTCATTATATACGCTAATAACGTCGGGCAAATGTCCGCCCCTGAGCATTTCCATGAAGGATTTTTCCGGTTCGACCATAAAGTTCCCCCTTTTCATCTCATAAATTTCGTGATTTCATTTATAACTTTGCGGTCCATTTCTTTATGGAAAAATGCCGGATACACGTCATAATCCATATCACATATTCTTTCGACTAAACTTTTTCTATTTCCTCTATAGAACAGGAGTGCTCCTCTCTTTCGGTGTTGTAGCTTATTCCGACAAGGAGGATTTTACCTTTGTAGCCGGAAAGACATTCCGCATAGTGATTGTCTTTGATTTGTTTGATTGCTGTCTTCTCAGTATCGACTTTGTTGCTCTTAAGTTCAACGACGATAAGAGGACGTGACGTGTTGCGATTGGGGATAAAGACGATATCGGCAAACCCGCCGCCGGCGGGCATTTCGGGAACGAGACTGTAATAGTTCCCTGCCGTGAAATACGCCTCATCAAGCACGCTGTATAAAATTACCTCGTTATTGCCCTTTGTCGCAGGTTTCTGCCTGTGTATGGCGGCAATTATTTCAGCGACGGTTTTCTCATCTTTTTCGAAAGTCGCGGCAAGAATTTTCTCTGCCCGCTCTATTTTTCTAACCGTGTCGTTCCAGCCCATGCTTCCGATGACGGTAACGAATTCACAATAAACCTCGTGGTTGGGTATCCTGACGTTCTTTGTGTCAAAATCAAATGTCAGATAACCAAGGTGTATGAGTAAAGTCAGTATCTCGTCCCTACGCGTAATAGTGGACATGTCATTTTTCAGCATTGAGGAATCTATTTTTATGGTACCGCCCGCAAGCAGACAGTCTATCGCGTCACGTACACCCGATATATTCGCTCCGATGTAACTTTGTAGGGATTCGAATTGCTGAGTTCTGGTCCAATAGTTGTCGGAAACTCCGCGCGACAAGGACTCAACGACAGATTTAGGATTATAAATCGAAACGCCGTTCACCGTATACCCGTCGTACCAAAAATCAAGTTCGCTGTACGGCCGTTTATATTTGTCACATAGTTCCCTAACTTCGTCCTCTGTAAACCCGGTATATTTCTGCAACGGCGCAGCATTCGTCATTGTAAATTCCTGAAACATGTTCAGCGAGGACTCATTTCCGTATCCTTTTATGGGAAGAATTCCCGTCATGTAGACAAGAGCGATGTAATCGTTGTTCTTTAAAAAGGATTGCAGAAAATCAAGGTATTCTTTATGGCCTGCGTAATCGTCCTCCCTGCCGCGAAAAATCGCATCCCATTCATCTATGACGAATACAAACGTTTTATGTCTTCTACGGTGAATTTTCTCCAAATATATACTGAAAGTCTTACCGTAAGAAATTAAGGGATATTTTCTTTTAAGTTCTGACTTTATGGATTCTTTAAGCTCGGAAATTATTTCAGCGACAGTGTAGTTCAATCCGTAATCATTCAAAAATCTCGCGATATCGATATATATGACGTCGTATTTGTTTATATTTTTTTCATATGTGGGATCTGCGGATATACTGAGTTTGTCGAAAATACCGTGAGAATTGCATCCCCTGCCGTAATATGCGACGAGCATGTTCGCTGTCATGGATTTGCCGAATCTTCTGGGACGCGTAATACAAAAGAATTTATCTTCCGAGGTAATTTTTGAATTGAAGAAAGAAATCAGTCCTGATTTGTCCACGTATATATCGGAAGATTTGGAGTTGCGGAACATTTCATTTCCTGGATTTAAAAAAATACCCATGTTTTTCTCCCCTAAATTTTTA
>JAJQAK010000050.1:0-8612 GCA_021203845.1 Clostridia bacterium
ACACACAGAAAAAGCAGGGCGGTCCGTTTCCTCTTGCGAAAGCCGGACAGATTCTCGGATACATAGCCTTCATTGGAGGGCTTTTGATTCTTTTAGGCGGTCTTATCTACACCGGGGTCACCGGGGATTAGAAGCAAAATGCCTCAAACAACTGAACAGCATACATGAGCCGGGGAAATGCCCGGCTTTTATCGTAAAACGAGATCAGTGCGTCCACATAATATCACGGTGAAACCGAAGCAAATTGATTTTGTGTACGCATTTTTTTTAACCAGTAAACACACACCACTCGGGTTATGTACACATCAGAATCTGACACTGCGCAAGTTTTTCTGACGCCAAAACCTGACAATACGCAAAAAAATCGTGCCACAGAATCTGACAATACGCAGTTTTTTCTGACGCCAAAAACTGACATTGCACAAAAACAGCCATCAAAAAACGCCCCTCGCGGGCGCTATTTTGTAGTTTTTGAGCACTTTACACACCGACGCCCATCTGATAGGCCATGTCGTAGACTTCCGACCCGAGGATGTCGCCTACGTCCGTAACGCCGAGCCCGTATATTATCCCCGCGAGCGTCACCTTATCGAAGCACTCAAGCCATCCGGAAATCCCCTGAAGGGCTCTGTCCACCGTGTCGGAGTTGGTGTCGGCGCACGTCGCGATGAAGTAGACGTCGTGGAAATTGTAATCCCGGTAATATATGGGGAGCATCCTGTCGAGAAACGTCTTGAGCTGTCCGGATATCTGGTAGAAATAAACCGGGGTCGCGAGCACGAGGACGTCCGCCGTCCTTATCATCGCGTTCAGGTCGTTCATGTCGTCCCTCTGTATGCACTCGCCGTTGTCGTAGCAGTAGTAGCAGCCTCTGCAGAAATTCATGTTGACCGCCGAAAGGTATACGACGTTCACGTTGTTTCCGCCGTCCATCGCGCCTTTCGCGAACTGCTGGCATAATACCTCCGAATTTCCGTCGCGTCTCGGGGACGAGCTAATGATAAGTACATTCTTCATGCGCACACCCAAAAAATCAGTAAATTATGTCCTGTCCGACGGGGGTCGTGAACAGAGTTCTGAAGTCGCTGTCTTTGACGCCGAGGGCCCAAACACACTTCGCCACGATTGCCTCGAGGGTCATGTCCCTCGCCTCGATGAGCCCGAGTCTTTGTGAGGCCTCCCCCACCTGGTACACGCCGAGATCGCTCCCTTCATGCATCACCTGTGTGGTCATTATAACATACGCCCCCGCGTCAAGCAAATTTTTTATGGCCGTCTCGAACTGTCCCGTCTCGTAGTACGGGATTCCTCCCACTCCGAAGCTCTCTATCACAACGGCGCGGCATTTCCCCGCGAGGAAGTTGAGAATGTCAGGGCTCTCGCCGGGAATCAGTTTTATGACGGCGACGGACATGTCGATTTCGGACGAAAATGCCGTGTCTCCCTCCGTCTTCTCTTTTATGAACCTTATTATCCTCCCGTCGACGATGCGCGCGACCGGGGGGTAGTCCATGGAGGAAAACGCGTTGTAGCTTTTCGAACGCGTCTTCTTGGCCCGCGTACCCAAGATGACGTCCCCGCCGAAGACGACGTGGCAGCCGCACGATCTGTCGTCGCAGGCATAGACGAACGCGTCCAGAAGATTCTGTCTCGCATCTGTGTCACGAAGGTATATGGATTTTTGTGAACCCGTAACGACTATGGGCTTCGAGTTGTTTTGAACGAAATACGAGAGTGCCGCAGCGCAGTACGCCATGGTATCGGTGCCGTGGGTTATGACGAAGCCGTCGAATTTACCGTAGTTTTTCTCTATGAGCTTCGCTATTCCGAACCAGTCGCCGTAGTCCATATTGGTGCTGTCTTTGCTGTACGGTTCGGTCGTGGTTATCTCGCAAAGATCTTTTATCTCGGGAACGTACGATATGAGCTCCTCGCTCGTGATTGAGGGGGCGAGTCTTCCGTCCTTCGGCTTGGACGCAATCGTGCCGCCGGTGGCTATAAGCAGAATGCTTTTCATACGATTATTGTAGCATTTCCGGCGTACGTTGTAAATAGGCAAAGCCCAAAAAACCGGCGTTTGAGGACTCGGTTAAAGCGCCCGAATGGACTCGACGGGTTTCTTTCGCGACGCCATATAAACGGGGACGAACGTCCCGATGAAGGCCACAAACACGGCTATCGCGAGCATGAGAGCCACCGTGAGCCAGCCGAAAATGAATACCTTCACAATCATCGCGAACATCGCCATGATGTAGGAGTTCAGCACTACACAAAGTACGAAGGTCAGCACGAGTGCAAGGACGGTGCATACACCCACGATGACGCCCGACTCGGAGAAGAAAATTTTGAATACGTCCGTCCCCCTCGCCCCGACAGCGCGCAAAATCCCTATCTCTTTTTTCTTGTTCGTTATCGAGACGGACACGAAGTTCAGAAGAAGGAGTGCCGCGAAAACGGCCAGAACTATCCCGCTCACAAGGAACACAACGTTAAGGACGGACACGATTTCCGAGACGTCCTCCACGTCGTTATAAAGGTTGCTGGAAAGCCCGTAATACGTGAGAGTGTACGGGTCCGACTCTCCCGTTATGCCGAGTCTTGCGAGAAGCGACTTTATCTCCGATGAACTCATGCCGGACACGGGCACGTACGCCGACCTGTAGACGGCGTCCTCCCCCATGTCGAACGTGTCCACGAGCTCGTATTCCGAGCTTATGTCCAAAAGGCCGTAAAGGGCGGAAGAACAGTACACGCCGCGGTATCTGTACGTATTGCCGTCTTCGAAAATCCCCACCACTCTGTACGTGCCGAGCGGCTCCCCGGAGTCGTCACCGTAATCGTACACGGAAACCTCAATGGGGTATTCCTCAAAAAAAGCACCTATGCCGGCGTACACCTCCCCGAGCTCATCGCCTGAAAGGTAGTGCCTCACCGTCGTCCCCGCGACGGACTCGTCGTATACGGTCTCGTCATAGTACCCGAGCTCCGCGCATTTGATAAGGGCGAAAACTTCGTCGAAAAGAGCCCTGGCCGTTTCAAGATCTTCCTCGTATATCTCCCTTTCGGACGGGTCGTAATCGTCCGGGTCGGGGCAGCAGACCTTTTCGAACCACTCGCTGAAGGCCGAACCGTAGTAAAACCAGTAGAGAGGCAAAATCACCTCGTCGTCGCCGAGGACGTCCCTTTCGTTCCCGTCAAAGAAATGAACGCCGAGATGCATTTCTTCCGCGTCAAAGCGTCTGAAATAATTCGTGCCGGAAAAAGTCACCCCGCCGCCTGCCGACGCGATTCTATAAGAGTGCGACGCCGTGTTGAAATAGTTGTACGTCCTCGAGTCTTTGACGATGTCGGAGCGGTATGCGTCCGCGAAATCCTCCGACACGAGCATCGTGCGGAAAAGTTTGGAGTCGGACAGATAGTCGGAAAACTTCATGTAGAGCTTGGAGTCATACTCCGTCTTGAGCGAATCGTACTCGGAAGATACGTCGCCCGAGTCGAAAATCCCGCAAATCGTAAAAACGTCCGTCTCACCGTACACCAGCTTTTTGCCCACGACGTCCTCAATTGTCTCAATTCTCTCGCCTTCCGATGAAATTTCCGCGGCACCGTCTCCGCCATCGCCAACATCGAAGTACGTGGAGTGCCACATGCTCTCCGCTACATAGGAGCTCACACATATCTCATCTGACACCTCGGGATATCTTCCGTATGCCACCTTCTCTCGAAGCTCACCGCCCTCCGGAACGAAAGCGGCACCGGAAAATCTCACTCCGTAATAGTAGCCTCCGTCCGATGTGACGTTCTCGGGCGTCCAGGAAAAAGAGCTCACGCCGAAGGCACCGTCAATGCCGAGGCCGTCTATCTCCTCCTGCGTGAAATAGGCTGAAGAAGACGCCACGCTGTAATAACTGTCACCGCCACCGGGATTTGACACGCGGCTTATCGTTCGCCCGTACTTCATGATCTCCAGATATCCGTAGTCCGAAGAAGCCAAACTGTCAGCGAAGACCGACACGTCGTCGTAGAGCATGAGCGTGGAGAAAAGCCCGAAAAGGACGAACGCCACAAGCGACAAAAGGATCGTCACGACGAGCCGGACGGGCTTGAGTTTAAGCCCGGAAACGCCCATTCTGAAGGCTACCTTCGCGGGAAGGCGAGACCTCACGAACTCCGTGTCTTGCGCCGTACCCGCGGTAAAGTCCTTTGGCGCCGTATCGGCGAAAACAGGCTCGATCTCACGCGCGACAGGTACGTTCATCTCTCCGACGCCTTCTTTTTTCCAAGCGGAAATCACGACTCCGCCCTCGTGCGAAAGAATAAAATCGCGTATCTTCCCGAAGTCATCGTCGGAAAGCGCGACTCCTCCCTTTACGGACATCGTATCCGCGTTCCTGAAAGTGACGCCGTTCCCGTGCGGCACGGGGGCTATCTCCCGCCCCGCGGTGTCGGAGACTATTTTCCCGTCTTTGAGCTCCACAATTCTGTCCGCGTATCTCCCCGCGAACTCCGTGTCGTGCGACACGACGAGAACGAGCCTCGTCTCGGAAAGCTTTCTCAAAGTCTCGAGAACCTCAACGCCGGTCTCCGAGTCGAGCGCGCCCGTGGGCTCGTCCGCCATGATTATCCTGGGGTCTTTTACGAGCGCCCTCGCTATCGCCACCCTCTGTTTCTGCCCGCCGGACAAAGTCCCGGGCTTTCTTTTAGCGAAATCGGAAAGCCCCACCTCGGCAAGTATCCCGCCGACAAGCTCTCTGTCCTTTCCCCGCCCCTGAAGCTCCAAAGCGAGAGCGACGTTCTCCTCCACGGTGAACTCATCAAGGACGTTGTACTCCTGGAAAACAAACCCGACGTACGTGTTGCGGTAACCGTCAAAATCGGCCTCGGTAAAATCAACCGAGCTTTTGCCGTACACCAGTATCTCGCCTTCCGTCGCGCTGTCGAGGCCTCCCGCTATGTTGAGAAGGGTGGACTTTCCGCTGCCGGACTTTCCGACTATGAAGACAAGACCCGTTTCCCCGAAGGACACGGACACGCCGTCCAGGGCTCGCACCTCGGCGGAGCCTTTTTTGCCCTTATAAAGTTTCGTGACGTTTCTTATCTCAAGCATAGTAGTTTCATAAGAAAGGATAATGTGCGGTCAATCGCGAAAAACGGCAAAAGAACGCCGCGGCGGAAAGAAATTTCCTTCCTTTTTACAAACCGGGCCGAAATTCCGAATCCGGCCCGTGACATGTCGTTTTTAAATTGATTTATTTGCAGAACGCCTTCATGGCGAGGTGCATTTCGTAAAGGTCAGCCTTGGAGATTATCTCGTAAGGCGCGTGCATGGAAAGTACCGGGAGCCCCATGTCTATCGTCTCAATTCCAATGTACGATATGAACTTCGCTATTGTCCCGCCGCCACCTGCGTCCACCTTTCCGAGCTCGCCTGTCTGCCAGATTACCCCCGCGCCGTCAAGAATGTCGCGGATTTTCGCGACTACCTCTGCGGGCGCGTCGTTCGTGGCCCTCTTTCCGGCGCTCCCCGTGTATTTTTGCACGGCCGCGCCGCCGTTTATGTAGCAGCTGTTCCTCTTCTCGAATACCTCGGGATAGTTGGGGTCGTAGCCCGCGGTGACGTCCGCGGACACGCAAAGCGAGGAGTATCTCGTCGCGACGGGGTCGGCACCCATGGACGCGGCGACGGCGTTTATGACGTCCAAAATCACTCTGCTGTTCATGCCGGTGATTCCGTCCGAGCCCACTTCCTCCTTGTCAGCGAATATCGCAACGCACGTGCGGGGCGACGCGTCGCTTTCAAAAAGCGCCGTCATCTCGGGGTACGCGCAGCAGATGTCGTCGTGCGCGTATGCGGATATGAGCCCCCTGTCGAATCCGACGTCCCTCGCCTTCCCGGCGGGCACGAGGCACAGCTCCGCGCACGTGAAGTCCTCCTCGCATGTCCCGTACTTCTCATGCATTAATTTTAAAGCCAGTGACTTGACCGCGTTCTTCTCGTCCTTCTCATCGACGTTCTTGTCGGGTATGCAGCCTACGAGCGCGTTGAGGCTCTCTGCCTTTATCGCCTTGCCGAGAGTGAGTCCGTTCTGCTCCGCGGAAAGATGAGGCAGAAGGTCTGTGATGTAGAACACGGGATCGCCTTCGTCGTCGCCGACGTTGAGGTCAACCCTCTCCCCGCCTTTTTTGTATATCACGCCGTGCAGCGCGAGAGGAATGGTCGTCCACTGGTATTTCTTTATCCCGCCGTAATAGTGCGTCTTGAACATCGCGAGTCCCTGGGCCTCATACAGCGGATGAGGCTTCAAATCAAGCCGGGGCGAGTCCACATGCGCGCCCATTATGCGTATACCTTCCTTCGCGACGTCCCCGCTCCCGGCCTTTATCAAAAAGACGGTCTTGTCGTGGTTGACGTAGATCCTTTTGTCCCCGGCCTTGAGTTTTTCCCCGAACGTGTAGGGTGTGTAACCCTTTTCTGCGGCGAGTTTTCCGCATATCTCGGCAGCGTCCCTCTCGGTCTTCGCTTTGTTCAGGAAATCCTTGTAGCCTTCCGCGTATGAGAATATCTCCTCCGTCTTTTTTTCGTCCGCCTCTTTGAAGACGTTTTTCCTTTTGTATTCGTAATCCATAGTCTTTCTCCTTTCCGCCTTGCGGGCGGCTTAAAACTTACAGAGAAATTATAGACGCCGAAGGCCGCAAAAGTCAACGCAACGGGGCCCCCGCCGGGCGGAATACGAGGCCCGCGAAAACACCAGAAAACCCTTTCACAACGCACACAATTTGGTAGTTTTTTTCATTTTGCTATTTACTAATTTTCACGCATACTATATAATTGTGTACATATGAGAAAGTACTGGGCGGCAAAAAAGATATCGATGATATCGCTCTTCACGGCGCTGAGCCTCATAGTGTTCGTGATAGAAAACCAGTTCCCTTCCATGCTCATCCCGGGCGCGAGAATGGGACTCGCGAACATCTTTTCGTTTGCCGCCCTTATAATGTACTCACCCGCGGAGGGGTTCATCGTCGTGGCGGCGAGGACGCTCCTCGGAGCGATATTCGCGGGTAACATAACTTCGGTCCTCTACAGTTTCACGGCGGGAATGGTGTCGATGGCGGTGTCCGCCCTCCTTCTCTGCCTCGCGCACCCCAGGGTGTCGATAATGGCGATAAGCATAGCCGCCGCCGTGTGCCACAACATAACGCAGAACCTCATCTTCGTGTGGATGTCCGGCACGATTTACGCCATGTACTACATGCCCTACCTCATGCTCCTCGGAGTGGTCTCGGGCGCGATAGTCGGCGGGGTGACGATGCTGATATTCAAAAAGGTACCCATGTCGGTCTTCGCGAACGCCGCGGGATACCGGAAGTTCAGTAAATCCGACATGGAGATCATAAAGCCGAAGAAGGCCGATAAGACCGATGTATTCGCAGAGACGGAAGACCAGGAAAGGTCCGCGGAGACTGGAGAGACCAATCAACAGACAACGGAATCGACGCTCGAATAGCGTTGACATACACACAGAATCAAAATTTTTGGAGGCTGATTTTGAAAGCAGTTAAAGGCAAACCCTTCTTCCAGGGGGTGCACGTCCACGACATGAAGTATCTTGCCGAGAACTCGCCCTCGGAGGTTTTCCCGGAGCCCGACACCGTCTGCATATCGCTGTCCCAGTCGCTGGGGCGGCCGGCGGAGCCGTGCGTGGCCGTGGGCGACCTCGTGAAGGAAGGACAACCCATCGGGAAGGCCGCCGGCCCGATTTCGTCCGACGTCTTCGCATCCATCGCGGGTAAGGTCACCGCCGTACAGCAGGTGGCTTTCGACGACGGACGACAGGAGACGTACGTGACGATAACGAAGTCGGACGAGATAAGCGGCACGGACTACCTACCTCCCCTTGAAAACCCCACCGCCGAGGAAATACGGAAACGCATGAAGGACGCCGGCATCGTCGGAATGGGCGGCGCGGGTTTTCCGACGGCCGTGAAGATAGTGCCGCCGACGCCGGTCGACACGCTCCTCATCAACGCGGCGGAGTGCGAGCCCTACCTCACCTGCGATGACAGACTCATGAAAGAGCACGCCGACGGCATCTACCGCGGGGCGAGGTACATCGCCAGCTCCATGGGCGTCGAAAACATCATCATAGGCATTGAAGCGAACAAGCCCAAGTGCATAGAGATGTTTGAGGCCATAGACGGCATAAAAGTGGTGATTCTCAAAAAGCGCTACCCCATGGGCGGCGAGAAGCAGCTCATCTACGTCACCACGGGAAGAAAGGTCGGCGTGGGAAAACTTCCTTCGGACAGCGGCTGCCTCGTGCAGAACGTCGCGACGTGTTTCGCGGCATGCGAGGCAATAGAGAAGGGCAAGCCTCTCTATGAGAGAATCGTCACCGTGTCCGGGAAGTCCGTGAAGGAGCCCAAGAACCTCTGGGTCCGCGTGGGAACCTGCGTAAAGGACATAATAGAGTACTGCGGCGGCGAGACCGAGAGCCTCCGGAAACTCGTCATAGGCGGTCCAATGACCGGATTCGCGGTCGCGGGGGCCGACGTGTATACAAGAAAGACGATGGGCGGGATACTTCTCATGAGCAAAAAGGAAGTATGCG
>JAJQAK010000050.1:8712-13492 GCA_021203845.1 Clostridia bacterium
TATACAAGAAAGACGATGGGCGGGATACTTCTCATGAGCAAAAAGGAAGTATGCGCCGAGGCGCCCACCCCCTGTCTCAACTGCGGAAAATGCGCGGACGTCTGTCCCATGCATCTCATGCCGATGAACACGGCCTTCTATTCGGCGGCAGGAGACTACGAGACCGCCGCGAAACTCGGAGGCACGCTCGCCTGCATAGAGTGCGGGGCGTGCGAGTACGTCTGTCCCGCGAGACGCCCGCTCATTCAGGCGATAAGGAAAACCAAGGCCGAGATGCGCAACATACAGCAGGCAAAAAAGGAGGCGGCCAAATAATGGACAACACTATTCTCATTTCGACGCCCCCTCACGTCAAGACGCGCAGGACGACCAAGAAGATAATGCTCGACGTCATCATCGCACTCATTCCCTGCGCGATAATGGGCATCGTGTACTTCGGCGTCGATGCGTTCTGCGTTGAGATAACCGCGATATTGGGTGCCGTGGAAGGCGAGTTCGTGTACTTCTTCATTTACAAAGGCGGATTCAAAAAGAAGTGCGCCAACGCGCGGCAGGTCTGCGCCGACTGGTGGCAGCAGTTCGACTACACGTCGATAGTCACCGGCCTCATTCTCGCACTCATCGTTCCCTCCCACACCCCGTGGTACGCGACCCTAATAGGCGCGCTGTTCTCAATCATCATAGTAAAGATGGTGTTCGGCGGCACGGGCAAGAACATAGTCAACCCCGCGGCGACCGGGCGTGTTTTCATGCTCATAAGCTTCTCCGTGATAGCCTCCGGCTTCGCGGCGACGACGATAGGCGCGATAGGAAACGGTGCCACTCTCACGACGGGCGCCACGAACCTCACCGAGATGCTCGAGAACGGCGGCACGGAGAGCATGTCTCTCGTGGACCTTCTCCTCGGCACGGGAGTTTCCGGATGCATAGGCGAAACCTGCAAAGTCGCGATAATAGTGGGCGGCGTGTATCTTTGCATAAGAAAGGTCATAAAATGGTGGCAACCGCTTCTTTTCATAGGGACCGCGTGGCTCTTCACGCTGTTCCTCAACGGATGCGACCCCACGGTGGCCACGCAATACACGCTTTCCGGCGGACTGCTTTTCGGCGCGGTGTTCATGGCGACCGACTACTGCACGTCGCCCAAGAACCTCTACGGACAGCTGGTATACTATTTCTGTCTCGGACTTCTGACCGCCGTCCTCCGTCAGGCGACGCACATAGAGGTCGTGTCGTTCGTCATCATGCTCTGCAACATCCTGACGCCGCTCATAGACAGATACATAATGAGAAGGCCTTTCGGCTACATAAAAGCCAAAAAGACCTTCAAGAAAATGAAAAAAGGAAAGGAGGTCTGAGTCATGGCTGAAAAAGACAGGAAAGACGAACTCGAAGAGTCCGGAAAAGCCGAAACGACGCAGGACGTGATTTTATCGTCGGCGCCGGAAAGCGCGGCCGAAACCTCCTCCGCTCCCGCCGCCGAGCAGGCTAAAAAAAGTTTCGTACACACGACGGCGTTCAAATGCATTGTCGTGCTTCTCATAATCGTCATCGTCTGCGGCGTGTTCCTCACCATCTGCAACGCCCTCTTCTACGTCTCCGACCAGGAGAGGACCGACAGGGCAGCGAAAAAGATTTACGGCGAGGAAGTCACGACGGTGACCGAAGAAGTCAACAAAGACTTAGACGTCGGTAACGCGACGATAAACCTTGTCTACACAATCGAAGAGTACCCCGACGACTATCTCATCAACGTAACCGGCAAGGGCGGATACAGCGGCGGCACGGTCACCTGCTACGTCGTCATAACCGTGACTGACGGCGAAATCTCCGTTGGAAACATCTCCGTGTCGGAAAACACAAGCCAGAGTCTTATATCAAACGTGAAGTCGGGCTATCTCGAGGGATTTTCCGAGCTCTACGGAAACGAGGTAGACGAGACCGACGAGTACTACATGCTCTGGAGCGAGACTGACGGCTTCTACGTCAAAAAACCCGGCTCCGTAAACGGAGCTCACCTCACGACTGGGGCCACATACACCATGCAGGCGATATGCAACGCCGTGAACGGCGCCGTGTCGTACGTGGAACAAGAATACCTCAATATCGAGAAAGAGGCGACGCAATACGACGACTATCTCTACATCGACTACATCAACACTTCCAAAACTAAACACAGCGTGGACGGCTCCACGGTCACTTTCACGGTTGTGACATCGGGTTATATCAACGCGTCGCCGTTCACCGTGGAGATAGTGGTCGACGAGTCGGAGACCATCGTAAGCTTCACCATTTTGGACGATGGTTCATCGCAGGCGATGAGTGAAGGCGACAAGGCCGCCATGGAGACGAAATACATCGGTCTCACTCTGGATGGGGTGCTGGAATGCGTCACTTCCGAGGGCGTGCTCATAAAAAACTCCACGCTATACACCGGAGCGACCGAGAGCGGGACGCTCGTCGCCAACGCAGCACTCTTCGCGCTCGCGAACTATGAAACCGCGCTCGGGGGAGGTCAGTCATGAATAAGTACAAGAAGATAACATTGGACGGGTTGATCTTCAACAACCCCACGTTCATGCTCGTGCTCGGAACGTGTCCCACCCTCGGGCTCATGTCGTCGGCCTCCAGCGCCCTCTACATGGGGCTCACGGTCGTCGTCATACTGACGCTGTCCAACATCCTCATCTCCGCGCTGAGAAAACTCATACCGAACGAAGTGAGAATTCCGGCATACATAGTCATCATAGCGACGCTCGTGACGTTCGTCAGAATGTTCCTGGAAAAGCTGATACCCGCGATGTACGACGCCCTGGGCGGTTTCCTCGCGCTGATAGTAGTGAACTGCATAATCCTCGGACGTGCCGAGGCCTTTGCGAACAAGCACACCGTCGCCGAATCGGCGGTTGACGGACTCGCGAACGGATTCGGGTTCACGATAGCCATAACGATAATGGGCATCATCTGCGAGTTCTTGGGCTCCGGCTCGTTCTTCGGGCTCGAGATAATGAACTTCCAGATTTCGATGTTCTCGCAGCCCGCCGGCGCGTTCATAGTCTACGGGCTCTGCATATGCGCGTTCACCGCCATAATCGACACGTTCACGACGAAGAGGACGGCGGCGAAGAACGCGGCTAAAAGAGAGCTTCTCGCGAAAGACCTTCTCGAACAGTTCAACGTGAACACGGAAGAGCCTTTGGCCCAGCCCGCGAAGGCAAGTGGGGAGGTGTAAGACATGACAGCGACAATTGTAGTGGTTATCCTTTCCGCGGTCCTCACGAACAACTTCATAACCGTGAGAACATACGGCATCTGCCCGTTCCTCGGAGTCTCCAAAAAAACGGGCTCGGCGGCCGGCATGGGCATCGCCGTGACGGTCGTCATGCTCATCGCTACGGCGGTCACATGGCCTCTCTACATGTACGTGATGAAGCCTCTCAACTTTGATTTCTTGGAAATCATATTCTTCATCTTCATCATCGCCGTTCTCGTGCAGATGCTTGAAAAGATTCTGCAGAAGATGTCTCCCTCCCTCTACAACGCGATGGGAATATATCTTCCCCTCATCACGACGAACTGCGCCGTCCTCGGCGTGACGGAATTCCTGCTCGACGAATACCCCGCCTTCATGAACGGCGTCGCCATGACGTACGGCTGGGCGGTTCTGTACGCGTTCTTCGCGGGCCTCGGATTCACGCTCGTCATGATTCTGATGAGCGGCATGCGCGAAAAGATAGGATACCAGCAGCAGGCCAAATATTTGAAGGGCGTACCCATCGCCATGATAACGGCGTCCTTCATCTGCATGGCCTTCACGGTGTTCTCGAGCATCATAATGTAAGGAGGGACGGCCATGAATCTGACAAGTTTGCTTGCACTGGGCACAATCGACATGGAAACCCTCAAGACCGTCGGCATAGTCGTCGGAATCTTCGCTGGGATAGCGATAGTGCTCGTGATACTCATTCTCGTAATAGGGAAATTCTTCAAAGTGGACGTCGACGAAAAGGTGACGAAAATACTCGAGAACCTCGCGGGCGCCAACTGCGGCGGCTGCGGATGTTCCGGATGCTCGGGCTTTGCGAACAAGCTCGCGTCCGGCGCAGGCGACATATCCGACTGCCACGTGACGTCGGCGGAGAACAAGGCGATAATAGCCGAAATCCTCGGGATAGAGCTCAAAGACGAGGAAAGGACCGTCGCGCTGGTACGCTGCAACGGCGGTCTCGAGAACGCGGCGGAAGCCTTCGTATACAACGGCAACCCCACCTGTGCCTCCTGCAACACACTTCTTTGCGGCAACAAGGTCTGCAAGTTCGGATGTCTTGGCTGCGGCGACTGCGCTGGCGTATGCCCCGTCAAAGCCATCACCGTGACCGGCAGGCTCGCACACGTCAACCCGGACATCTGCATAGGCTGCGGCTCATGCATGAGCACCTGTCCCAAGGGCCTCATAGCGAGGATTCCGGAAAGCGCCGCCGTGTATGTCGCATGCTCCTCGACATGCAGGGGTAAGGACGTCATGAACGCCTGCAAGGTGGGCTGCATAGGGTGCGGCATGTGCTCGAGAAAATGCCCCAACAAGGCGATCACGATGGCGAACAACCTTCCCGTCATAGATTACACGAAATGCACGGGATGCAAGACGTGCGTCGCTTCCTGTCCGAGGAAGATTATCCTGGAAAGGTTCTGACGCAAAAAAACAGTATTTTTTAAGGCCGGCGTCTTGCCGGCCTTTTCGTCATGCGTGTTTTCAGTATCTGTCGCTCTCGTCCTTCGG
>JAJQAK010000056.1 GCA_021203845.1 Clostridia bacterium
TCCCGATTACAGCTGGCAGATTTTTTACTCGCGATACGTCGCGACATACATCGACCGGGACGTGGAGGACATAATAAACATAAAAAACAAAAGCAGGTTCGTGGCCTTCTTTGTCGCCGTCGCGTCGAGATGCGGACAGCTTCTGAACGTCGCGGCACTCGTGCGCAGTGCGGGGATAAGCGTACCCACGGCGGAAAGCTGGCTTTCCGTTCTGATCGGCTGCAACATCATATATCTTCTGAAACCGTACACTGGCGACGTCGAAAAAAGAGCGACCAGGACTCCCAAAGTCTACTTCACGGACACGGGGCTCTGCGCATATCTTTGCGGCATAACCACCCCCGAACAGATGAAGACGTCCCCGATGAGGGCGGAGTTTTTCGAGAACTTCGTGATATCGGAGATAATAAAAGGTTATTACAACGCCGGGCGGATGGATTTGCCGCTCTATTTCTATAGGGACCACAACCAGAAAGAGATAGACCTCGTGATTTCCCGCGGCGACGTGCTCTATCCGATTGAAATAAAGGCACACGCCGACCCGGCCAAAAAGGAGATTTCGGCGTTCAAAGCCCTTGACGAGATTCCTGGAAAGAGGAGGGGCCCCGGCGGGGTCGTGTGTCTCTACGACAGACTTTCTACGCTCGACGAAAGGGACGTCGGACGTGAAAAAATTCTCGACAGAGTCATCCCGGTGACTTACCTGTAGTTTTAAATGCTTTATAACCGAATAGGCCGCACGGAAAAGCCGTGCGGTCATGTTTTACTTGTAAAAAAAACCGGAAAACGTGTTTCCGGCGGTCAGTTTCAAATCTTTTTATATGAGATCCTCTATGGGGGTTTCTCCGGACTTCTCATCTTCCTCGGCGGTTTCTTCCGCGGTTTCCACTTCGGCTTCGGCGGCCTCGGTCACGACCTCGTCGGCGACGATTTCGTCGACGTTTTCGGCGAACACGGCGATCTTTTCTTCTTCTTTCTTGGGAGTTTTGGGCGTCTTGACGTAGCGCTCCACCTTGCGAAGGCATCTCGTGCAGACGTATTCCGTCACTACCTTCCCGTCTTTGTTCACAAACTTGACCTTGTGCACGTTGGGTTTGAAGGTCCTGTTCGTTTTGATGTTGGAATGGCTCACTTTGTGGCCCGTCATCTGGCCCTTGCCGCACACGGCGCATACTCTGGACATATATCATACCTCCGCGAAGGAAATTTTCCGGTTGAATTTGCTGAAACAGCCTAACTATAATAACAAATCGTGCCGTTTATTGCAAACAAAATTTATGCGTTTGAAATTTTTTGTCTCAAATCCCTGGCGACGCCCCGGGGGTCCGTCACGCGGCAAGCTCCCTGTCCCTTCTGAACTGAGCTACGTACAGGTCGTAATAGTGCCCGCGTTTTTTTAAAAGCTCCTCGTGGGTGCCGCTTTCAATTATCTTTCCGCCGTCCATGACGTATATCTCGTCCGCCGAGCGCACGGTGGAGAGCCTGTGGGCGATTATGAGGGAGGTCCTTCCCTCGAGAATCTTTTCCGTGGCCTTTTGTATGAGCTCCTCCGTGACGGAGTCTATGGACGAGGTGGCCTCGTCGAGGACGAAGATGGCCGGGTCGGCGAGTATCGCCCTCGCGAAAGAGAGAAGCTGCCGCTCCCCCATGGAAAGGTTTCCCCCGCCCTCGGAGATTTCGGCGTCCAGTCCGCCGAGCCTTTCCGCCACGCCGTCCGCGCAGACGCTGGAGAGGGCGTCTTGTATGTCTTCGTCCGTGGCGTCCGGGTTTCCGTAGAGGAGGTTCTCCCTCAGGGTTCCCGAGAAAAGGTGAGGGGTCTGCAGCACGCAGCCTATTGAAGAGTGGAGCCACTGAACCGAGCGCTCCCTCGCGTCCCGTCCGTCTATGAGGACGCGCCCCTCCGTGGGGTCGGTGAACCTGCAGACGAGGTTTATGAGCGTGGATTTTCCGGCTCCCGTTTCGCCGACGACCGCTACCGTCTTTCCGCGGGGGATTTTGAGCGAGAAGTTTTCGAGGACGTTCACCTCGCCGTCCGGGTAGCGGAACGTGACGCCGTCGAACTCTATGTCTCCTTCGAGCTTTTCCCAGTTCTCTTTTTTGGGGTTGAACGTGTCCCCGTATTTTTCCATGACCTCGGGCGTGTCGGTGACGTCGCAGGGCGCGTTCATGAGCTCGTCTATTCTTTTCACGTTCACCTTTATGGAGATGAGGTCCGCGAGTGCGTCCGCCGCCCACTGCACGGGCGACGCGAGCCCCTGCGCGTAGGTCATGAACACCGAGAGCGTTCCTATCGCTATGACGCCCTCCTCGGTTATCACCCCGCCGTACCAGAGGACCGCGGCCAGTGCGACGAAGGACACGAAGGTTATGAGCGAGCGTAAAAGGTGGCGGGAGCGGTGGTACCTGTTGGACTTTTTATACATGTCTCCGGCGTCCGCGGAAAAGTTTTCCTCGAGCTTTTTCTCAATCCCGAGCGTCTTGCATGTCGCGGCCCCGCATATGCCCTCGTTGTAGTCCGAGGTGAGCTTCGCGTTTGCGTCCCTGACCGCGGCGTTCCTCTTCGTTATCCTGCGCCGAATGAGCAAGTATATGACAACGATTACAGGCACCATCGCGAGGACGATGAGGGCGAGCCAGACGTTTAAAATGAACATCACGACCACCGCCGAAAGCGCATATGCCGCATAGTACCCGCCCATGTAGGCGTCCCACGAAAGGACGGACGTTATGGCGTTCGTGTCTGACATGGTTCTCGCGTGAAGACGTCCCACGGAGTTTGTGTTGAAATACGCCACGCTGTAGGTCTGGAGCCTGTCGAAAATCGCGCGGCGAAGGTCGCGGAGAAGGTACATCTCAACCTTGCAGCACGTGTACGAGCCGAAAAAGTCCGTGCCGTTGCAAACTATTATGAGGAG
>JAJQAK010000169.1 GCA_021203845.1 Clostridia bacterium
AGCAGCAAAAACCCGAGGGCGTTCGCGAGGCATCTGTCGGACGCGGGCGTGCCGATGTGGATAAGGCAGGTGTACGTGCCGGGCTTCACGTGGACGACCCTCGAAGAGATAGAGGAGGAGAGACTTTTCATAAAGTCGCTTAGGACCGTGGAAAAGATAGAGGTTTTGCCGTACCACACGATGGGGAAGGAAAAATACGGCAAGCTCGGAATCGACTATCCTTTCAAAGACGTGAGGGCCGCGACCTGGGACGAGGTAAAGCCCATGCAGAGGTATCTATGCAGATAAAGGACTGTCCGGAAAGATTCACTCTTCTGGAAATTATCGGCGACTGCGCCCAGTGCTACGAGGCTCTGCCGGACGCGGGGGAGGCCGCGGAGGCTCTGGGAATAGGGTTCGTTCACATGACCGCGGGGGACGGGGACGAGTTTCTTGCGGAGAAGAAAATAGAGAAGGTGCCGGCGCTTCTTCTCATGTGCGACGGGGAGGAGATCGCGAGGTGTTACGGCTACCAGCCGGAAGAGATACTCGAGATATGGATTGACGCGATGGCGGAAAGGCACTTAAAGGAGACATGACGAAATGATGTACGAAGGATGGCGCGGATTCGTCACGGGCAAGTGGTCCGGCGACGGAGAGGTCGACGTGAGGGATTTCATACAGAGGAACTATACGCCGTACGAGGGGGACGGCTCCTTTCTCGCGCCCGCGACCGACGCCACGAAGAAACTTTGGGAAGACATAACCGAGCTCAACAAGAAAGAGCGCGAAAACGGCGGCGTGTACAAGGCCGACACGAAGATTGTGTCCTCAATCACGAGCCACGGGCCGGGATACATAGACAAAGACCTGGAAAAGATTGTGGGGCTTCAGACGGACGAGCCGTTCAAGCGCGCGCTGCAGCCGTACGGCGGGATACGCATGGCGACCGAGGCACTCGAGATGTACGGATACGAGATAGACCCCGAGACCAGCGAAATATTTCACAAATACCGCAAGACGCACAACGACGGCGTGTTCGACATATACACTCCCGAGATGAGAAGGGCGAGACGCGCTCACATCCTCACGGGACTTCCCGACACGTACGGGAGGGGGAGGATAGTCGGCGACTACAGACGCGTGGCGCTCTACGGCACAGACCGCCTCATCGCGTGCAAGAAGCAGGACAAGCTCGCCCTCGGCGGAACGATGACGCCCGACAAGATACAGCTTCGCGAAGAGCTTTCCGAACAGATAAAGGCTTTGGGGGAGCTCGCGCGCCTCGCCCAAATCTACGGATGCGACGTCACGAAGCCCGCGAAGACCGCGCAGGAGGCCGTGCAGGCGCTGTACTTCGGATACCTCGCCGCGGTCAAGGACCAGAACGGCGCCGCGATGAGCATAGGCAGGAACTCGACCTTCCTCGACATATACATAGAGCGCGACATGAGGGAGGGGATACTCGACGAGACCTCCGCGCAGGAACTCATAGACCACTTCGTCATGAAGCTCCGCATAGTCAAGTTCATGAGGACGAAGGACTACAACGAGCTCTTCTCCGGGGACCCCACGTGGGTCACGGAGTCCGTGGGCGGCATGGGCGAGGACGGAAGGACGCTCGTCACGAAGTCGTCCTTCCGCATACTTCACACGCTCGTCAACCTCGGACCCGCGCCCGAGCCCAACCTTACGGTCCTTTGGTCAAAAAGGCTTCCCGCGGGGTTCAAGAGATTCTGCGCGCAGCTTTCCATAGACACCTCGTCCATACAGTACGAGAACGACGACCTCATGCGCCCCGAGATGGGCGACGACTACTGCATAGCGTGCTGTGTGAGTTGCATGAGGGTCGGCAAGGACATGCAGTTTTTCGGCGCGAGGGCTAACCTCATAAAGTGTCTTCTCTACGCCATAAACGGCGGACGGGACGAGATAGTAAAGGATGAGGTCACGGGGAAGGCTCTGCAGGTGTCGCCTGAGTTCGAGCCGATAAAGGGCGACGGAGCGCTCGAGTACGAGGAGGTCATACTCAAGTTTGACAACATGATGACCTGGCTTGCCGAGCTCTACGTGAACACGCTCAACTGCATACACTGGTCGCACGACAAATACAGCTACGAGGCCCTCGAAATGTCGCTGCACGACACCGAGGTGAGAAGGTTCTTCGCAACCGGGATAGCGGGGCTCTCGTGCGCGGCTGACTCGCTTTCCGCAATAAAGTACGCGAGGGTGTACCCCGTGAGGGATGCCGACGGGCTCGTCGTGGACTTCAAGATTGACGGCGATTACCCCAAGTACGGCAACAACGACGACAGAGTCGACTCCATCGCCGTGTGGATAGTCAGGGCCTTCATGAGCAAGATCCGCGCGAACTACACGTACAGAAACTCCGTCCCGACGATGAGCATACTCACGATAACGTCCAACGTCGTGTACGGAAGGAACACCGGGAACACCCCGGACGGAAGGAGAAAGGGGACGCCTCTCGCGCCGGGAGCGAACCCCATGCACGGAAGGGACAGCAACGGCGCCCTCGCGTCGCTCGCGTCTGTCGCGAAGCTCCCCTACGAATACTGCAGGGACGGAATATCCAACACGTTCTCCATAACCCCGCAGTCGCTCGGGAGAGAGGAACAGGAACAATAGGAGGAAAATCATGGGAAGAGTCGACAATCTCGTAAACATGCTCGACGGATACTGCGAGGACGGCGGACACCACCTCAACGTAAACGTGTTCAACAGGGACACTCTTTTGGACGCGCAGGCTCATCCGGAAAAATACCCCCAGCTCACGATAAGGGTGTCGGGGTACGCGGTGAATTTCAACAAGCTCACGCGCGAGCAGCAGAACGACGTTATCTACAGGACCATTCACGAGTCCATGTAGTTTGATACCGTATCGGGAAAA
>JAJQAK010000177.1 GCA_021203845.1 Clostridia bacterium
CCGCAAAAAAGCTTGAAACGTCCGGCCTCGGAGAAACTGTCAAAGAGGCCGCGGGGGAAGGCAAACCCGTTCTCGGGATATGTCTCGGAATGCAGCTTCTCGTAAACGAAAGCCTCGAATACGGAAGACATAAGGGACTAGGACTCATCCCGGGGAGGGTCGAACCGCTTTCCGACACGGTGAAATCCCACAAGATTCCGCACATGGGATGGAACTCGCTTCGCTTCGCAAACCCATCCAAACTTTACAGGTACGTTTCAGAAGGCGACTACGTCTATTTCGTTCACTCGTACCAGGTGAAAACGGACGAAAAATTTGTGTCCGCGACGGTTGGTTACGAAGACGACGTGACGGCGTCCATAGAATACAGGAACGTTTTCGCGACTCAGTTTCATCCGGAAAAGAGCGGAAACGTGGGTCTTAAAATATTAAAAGCTTTTTGCGAGACAAAGACATGAAAATTTTTCCGGCGATAGACATAATAGACGGCAAGGTCGTGAGACTCACCGCGGGCGACTACGACAAAGTCACGAGATACGAAATCACCCCCTCGGAGGCGGCAAAAAGTTTTGCCTCGGACGGAGCGACAAACCTGCACATCGTGGACCTGGACGGTGCGAAAGAAGGATACGCCGTAAACGCCGAGGCGATAAAGAATATAACGAACGAAACCAGCATGTTCGTCGAAGTGGGCGGAGGAATAAGAAACCTCAAGCAGATAGAGGACTATGTATCGAACGGAGCGTCAAGGGTCATACTCGGAACAGCGGCGATACTCAACGAGAACCTCCTCATAGACGCGGTGAAGATGTTCGGCGACAAAATAGCGGTCGGCGTAGACGAGAAGGACGGCCTGGTGCAGGTGAAGGGCTGGAAACAGCCGACCGACATAGACGCCGTCGAATACTGCAGAAAAATAGCGAAAATGGGCGTAAAGAACGTTGTTTTCACCGACATTTCCAGAGACGGCATGCTCTCCGGTATAAATTCGGAAATATTCAGACTACTGTGCCAGATAAAGCACATAAGTTTCACCGCGGCCGGCGGCATAACTGGCATAGAAGATCTCGCCGCGCTGAGAGACGCCGGAGCGTACGCCGCGATTATAGGAAAGGCACTTTATGAGGGAAAGATTACGCTCAAAAAAGCGCTGGAGTACGAAAAAGATGCTGGCTAAAAGAATCATTCCCTGTCTCGACGTGAGAAACGGCCGCGTTGTGAAGGGAACAAACTTCAAAGACATCGCCGACGTGGACGACCCGGTGTCTCTCGCGTCGTTCTATTCCGACTCGGGGGCCGACGAACTCGTCTTCTACGACATCACGGCGAGCCACGAGGGACGCTCGCTTTTCACCGACGTATTAAAAGAGGTCGCTGCTAACGTGTTCATACCTCTGACCGTGGGCGGGGGCGTGAACTCGGTGGAAGACTTTGACAGACTCCTCAAGGCGGGTGCCGATAAGGTTTCCGTGAACAGCGGAGCGATAAATAATCCTGCTCTTATTTCGGAGGCCGCGAAAATCTACGGAAATCAGTGCGTCGTCCTGTCCATGGATGTCAAAAGAACGGACGGTGTGTTCACGGTTTATTCGCAAGGCGGAAGAATTAAGACATCCCTTGAGGCCGTGAAATGGGCAAGGTTCGGAGAGGAAAACGGCGCGGGTGAGATAGTCCTCAACAGCATAGACACGGACGGGGTCAAAAAGGGGTTCGACATCGAGATGCTGGAAGCGGTGTGTTCCGCCGTAAACATCCCGGTGGTGGCCTCCGGCGGTGCGGGTTGCATACGGGACTTTGTCGACCTGTTCAAAAAGGTGAACGCGGACGCCGGTCTCGGCGCGTCCGTCTTCCATTACAAAGAAATTTACATTGACGAATTGAAACGCGCCCTCAAAGACGAGGGCATAGAGGTAAGATTGTGATTGAAATAGACGAGCTGAAATTTGACGAAAAGGGGCTCATCCCCGCGATAGTCACCGATTACTATTCCAAAAAAGTACTGACACTCGCGTACATGTCGAGGGAGAGCCTTAAAATAAGCATGGACGAAGGAAGGACGTGTTTTTTCTCGAGATCGAGAAACGAGTTGTGGAGAAAAGGGGAGACCTCGGGAAACGTTCAGAAGATAGTGAACATCTACGCCGACTGCGACAGGGACGCACTGACCGTCGAGGTAATAAAGAGCGGGCCCGCATGCCATCTCGGAACGGACAGCTGCTTTACTGACCCCGTGTATCTTTGCGACGACGTGAACCAGTTCTCTTACGAAGGGCTCTACGACATGCTCGTAGAAAGAAAGGAGACGCTCCCTGAAAATTCGTACACTAGCTATCTTTTCAAGGAGGGAACCGACAAGATAATCAAAAAGATAGGCGAGGAAAGCACCGAGGTCATAGTCGCCGCGAAGGGCAGAGACAAAGCCGAGACCGTGTTCGAACTCGCCGACCTCATTTACCATTACACGGTGCTCATGGTGAACGACGGAATCACTCCTGCCGAAGTCACGGAAGAGCTTGCAAAGCGGCACATCATAGACAAAAAAGTCAAACAGAAATACATGCAATGACAGAAACGTGACTCAGTAATATTGAATAGGTTTTTCCACAGTAAATTAATTTTAAAAGTGGATAACTGTCGATAAGACATAAATAGGGTTAAGTTTCCTGTATATTAAACATTAAAATATGTAAAGATTGCTCTTTATTGTCCACATTTCCGCCGTTCACAACGCATAAAAGTTTCTTTTATTAAACTCTCATGAAGATTTTCCAGAGAGCAAAAAAGCTTGCAATCGGAGTACACCGTTAATATAATGTTGTTGTGAAAAAAATGCCGCTGTGGTGAAATTGGCAGACGCGCTAGACTCAAAAT
>JAJQAK010000161.1 GCA_021203845.1 Clostridia bacterium
TTAACGAGCTTTGCCTTGTCGCATAATTCAATTCTGTGCAGTTGTCAGTCTTGGCAAATGAAATCGAGATCTGAGAATGTTATTCCGGTTTAGCTCAGTTGGCAGAGCATGCGGCTGTTAACCGCAGTGTCGCTGGTTCGAGTCCGGCAACCGGAGCCATTCCGGTGACGATAGCAACGAGGATCCACCTGTTCCCATTCCGAACACAGAAGTTAAGCTCGTTTACGCCGAAGGTACTTGGCGGGACACTGCCCGGGAGAATAGGAAGTTGCCGGATTTCAGCCGAAATACCCATCTGTTACGGACGGGTATTTTTCTTATGCGACATTTTGCCGTTAAAAATACACATTTACGAAATTGCGGTGAAATCTGGTCGAAATCAAATGAAATCGCGGTAAAAAGTAGTTTTTTTACCGTTTTGGGTCTTGATTTTCAGAAACTTCCATATATAATCTTATGTAGAAAAACATAAGGAGGCAGTAAAAATGCTGCAGAAAAAGGTTCTGGATCTTATACAAGATCAGATAAACAAAGAGCTCTACTCGGCGTACCTGTATGTGGACTTCGCAAACTTTTATGAAGACCAAGGTCTTCCCGGGTTCGCACACTGGTACGAAAACCAAGCGGACGAAGAGGTTGAGCATGCTATGAAACTCCGCAGGTATCTCATAGATTCCGGGGAGTCCGTAAAGCTCGAGGCGATAGCGAAGCCCGACAAGGTCTTCAAAACCATAGAAGATCCCACGAAGGCCGGATACGAGCACGAGTGCTATGTCTCCTCCCTCATCCACAACATCTACGGGACGGCGTTGGAGTGCAAGGACTACCGCACAATGAACTTCCTCGAGTGGTTCATATCGGAGCAGGCCGAGGAGGAAAAGAACGCTTCGGATCTGATAACCCGCATGAATCTGTTCGGAAAGGACCCTGCGGGATTGCAGGCGCTTGACAAGGCGCTCGGCAAAAGAGAAGACTAAAAAACAAGGCCGCACAATGTGCGGTTTTTTTGAGGAAAGCCCTGTAAGTTTTATACCGTCGTCGTCCGAGAAAAAGTGCGTAGATTATTTACAAAAGGCCCGATTCCCTCTATAATTTAAAGCATCAAAAGGAGAACGCTTATGCCAAAGAAGGAAAAACTCAGCAAATACGAAAAGCTCTTTGAAAAGCTCATGAAGAAGATCTTTTCCGACCTCGGCGATTCGTTCACGGCCGAGTGCGAGGACAGGTACGGACAGGAGCTCGAATATCTCGGCAAATACGACGCGTTCGACGACATTATGGCCTTGCGCGAAGTCGTTTTGTACGCGAGGGCGGAGGGAATAGAGTTTTCGTTTTTGGACGGCGGCGTGTCGGCGTCATACCTTTGCCATATTCTCGGCATGACGGAGTTCAATCCGATGGACTACGGAATATACATGGAGACATGGCTCAACGGTCTTTACTTAAGGCCCGAACCCCTTGTCACGATTTACGCGGAGAGTGCGGGGACGGCAAAGCTTCTTGCCAAGGTCAAAGAACTCGGCAGAGAGGGCGTGATAGACGTCAAACCGGACGAATCCGTCACGTATCTTGCCGGCGTCAAAAGGAAAAAGAAGAAACTGGACTTCGGGAAATACGACAACCAGAAGGTGTTCGCCGCGCTGACGGACTGCCATCTTTTCCCCGAGATGGGGATACCGGAGGACATGTGCAAAATCTTCAACAGCTTTGGCGCAAAGAACATCACAGACGTCGCAACCGCGATCGCCACATACAACAAAGCCGCCGCGGACGGCGTGCAAATATCGGATATGCCGGCGTACGAGAGGATATACGGCGTCACGGAGTGTCTCAAGGACACGGACAGCCGTCTCATATACGACGAGCAGACGATGCACATAATGGAGGTGACCGCGGCCTTCAGCTCGGGGCATGCGGACAAGACTCTGCGAGCCATCAAAGAGGGGAACGAAGAGCAGCTCAAAAGGGACAAAGACGCGTTCACGTATTGTTGCATGCAGGACGACATCAACCTGGCGTACGCCGAGAAAATATGGAACATACTCGTAACCGAGAAACACGTGCAGAGCAAGCTCAAGAGCCTCTGCGAAGCGATGGCCATATACAGAAAGGCATATATTGCGTTGTATCTGCCGGACGTAAAGCAGTAATCACGAGATTTGAGAGGCGATAAGAATGGACAAGATACAGTATTCGACGAGAGACGGACAGCTTACGGAGGTCTGGTTTTATAAATATGCCGACGACGCACCGCTGATTTTCGACATCCACGGCGGCGGATATGTGGGCGGCGAAGTCGCGTGGGACGACAGGCTCTGCCAGGACCTCGTCGAAACCGCACACGTGAACGTCGCGGCGACGGAGTACAGAAGGGCCCCCGTGGTCACATATCCCAAGGCTCACGAGGACGTCGTGGACGCGTTCAAACACATAATGACGGACGAGACATGTCAGTTCGACAGATCCAAAGTGTATCTTCTCGGTCACAGCTGCGGGGCGGCGATTGCCGCGGCCGTGGCGCAACTTTGCGAGGGCGTCAAAGGGATTATAATGGCGTATCCCTTTCTCAATCTCGCGGACAATCTGAGACCGAGAAAGTACGGAGGGTTCACCAGGGCGGAAATCAAGAGATTCATAGAGGGGTACTGCCCCAACGTCTCCGTGCGTCCTTCGCCGTACGTTTCGCCGGTTCTCATGCCGGCGACGGCGCTCCGCAAATTCCCTCCGACTTACATATTCATATGCGGGAAGGACACCCTTTCCCCGGACGGTGAGGAATTTTACTCGCTTTTAGCGAAAAACGGGGTCAAAGCGCAGCTTTTCTCTTTTACCGAGGCGGAACACGGGTTCATAGAAAAGGC
>JAJQAK010000070.1:0-1611 GCA_021203845.1 Clostridia bacterium
ATTTTGGAAGAGCCTGAGATGGAAGACGAGTCTGCAAAGGCTCGGCAGCTTACGGAAGGCGTTAAGGGATACGTTGATTTCCAGAACGTATGCTTCGGATACAACGAAGACAGGATAATAATACCCGATTTCTCGGCTCACGTCGAGCCCGGCATGAAGGTCGCAATCGTAGGCCCCACGGGTGCCGGCAAGACCACCATGGTAAACCTTCTCATGAGATTCTACGAGACGAACGGCGGCGACATACTCATCGACGGAGTCTCCATAAAGGACATGAAAAGGGAAGAAGTCGCGGAACTTTTCGGAATGGTGCTTCAGGACACGTGGATGTTCGAAGGTACTTTGAGAGAGAACCTCGTGTACAACAAGACGGACGTATCGGACGAGGAGATCATGACGGCTTGTAAGGCAGCTCACCTCGAACACTATGTCACGACGCTTCCCGGAGGCCTCGACTACTACATCGAGGAGACCGATGAGATATCGGGCGGCCAGAAACAGCTCATAACGATAGCGAGGGCCATGATTGAGAACGCTCCCATGCTCATCCTCGACGAGGCGACGTCCAACGTCGATACCAGAACCGAGGAGATCATACAGGAGGCAATGGACAACCTCACTAAAGGCAGAACGAGTTTCGTCATTGCGCACAGGCTTTCCACGATTAGAAACGCCAACCTCATCCTCGTAATGAGGGACGGCAACATCGTGGAGCAGGGCACGCACGACGAGCTTATGGAGCTCGGCGGGTTCTATTCCGAGCTTTACAACGCTCAGTTCACGGCAGAGGGAGAGAACCTCATCACCTGAGAATTTTTGAGACAATTTGCGATAGGGGACGGCTCGGTTCGTTCCCTATCGTCGTATAAGGCCCGTCCGCTTGATTTGGTTGACCATATGCCGCAGGGGGTATTAAAATACTCATATAGTTTGATCGTGTGGAAAAACGTCGGAGACGAGGAGGCGGGGCATGAGGCTTTCCAACAGAATAAAGATCCCCGTGGCCGCTCTCTTCGTTGCGTGCGAGATTGCCCTATACATAACTTTCATGGCGGGCTCTCTCGACTATGACACGGACATAGCGGTGAAGTACTCGAGCGTCTGCATATGCGCCTTCTTCGCGCTTCTATGCTGCTACTCGCTTGAACCCACGGACTTCCTGCTCCTCGGCGCGATGGTTTTTACAATCGTCTCCGACTGGTTCCTTCTCGTCACGGGTGAGAACATCGTCGTGGGTCTTTCCACGTTCATAGTAGCGCAGCTTCTGCACTTCGTCCGCATATCGATAATAAGAAGGAAGGTTCCCATAGTCAGCATAATCTTGAGAGTCGTCATTCCCGTGGTCGCCATCGTGGTCATGGCGTTCATGGACGACCTTTTATGCGCGGAGACTGTGCTCGTCGCGATTTATTTTTCGCAGCTCGTGATGAACTTCGCGGACTCGATTGTCCTCTGCAAGAAAAGCAGGCTGTACATACTTCTCTGCGTGGGGATGTTTCTTTTCATCTGCTGCGACATTAACGTGGGTCTTTATAATCTGTCCGCCGTGACGGACGTAAAACTTTCTTCGTCGGTGATAAACTTCGCGGAGTACGCCATGTGGGCGTTCTA
>JAJQAK010000070.1:1711-2839 GCA_021203845.1 Clostridia bacterium
CAGTACGGGACGCGCGCGGAGATAAAAGAGGCTTTCAACCTTCTTCTCAATTATCTCACGCTTCCCGGAAGGGAGTTCAGCGTGGGGGACGTCTTCACGTGCTCGGAAAGTGCGCAGGCCCATTTTGCCGACTGCAAGTTCCTTTTCAACCTCAACCTCGGGGTTTTGGTGGGATCCACCGCGGTCATAGTCGCCTTGGGGGTTCTTTCCAAACTCAAAATAATAAGGCTTTGCAGACCGCATGACCACTCAATGAGCACGATAGGCGCGCTTGTGTCGATTCTTCTTCCCGTCATCGTCATCATAGCTTTCGCGATTGTAGGATGGGACAGGGGGTATGAGCTTTTCCACGAGATTATGTTCCCGGGGAAAGACAACTGGGTCTTCGACTGGTGGGACGACTCCATCATACGCATTCTGCCGGACGATTTTTTCATGAACTGCGCCATCCTCATAGGATGCGCGGTGGTGGCGGCCGACATAGGCATTGTAATATACGACGTCGAGTCGAGAAAGAAAAGAGGACGCCTTGCGGACCAAAGCGCTACCGGCAAGTCTCTTAATGCCTGACTACGTTTCCCGGTAAAATTTCCGGTCAGGGCATAAAAACCGCATAAAAAAACAGCCGCAATTTCTTGCGACCGATTTTCCCGGGATGGTTTCCATCCTGTCAGTGGGACATAATCCATGCTTTGACGTCGTCTATGGGAGTGATGCTCTCTTGTGGGTACTTGGATTTATATCCTCCGTTGGTGTAAACAAAAAACTTTCCCTCGCCCGTTACATACAAGGTCTCTTCATAGCCGGCTGGGTCTCCGGGAGCTCCACAAGTGAATTTTTTGTCCACCGTAGCTGCGTTGGTGTCGTAGACGACACCGTTGATTTCCTTACGCATAGTACGTGTGCTCCTTTCAATTGTCTCAATGATACCATACTTTGGGGGCAACGGTCAAAAAATATGTGCTTCCATTATTTTAACGGGATATATGTTAATGGCAAAAGAAATTTGTGAAAAACAAACCTGCCGGTAGAATCTGCCTATATTGTGTGCTATATTTTATTCGGACAAAATCGTATTGTCCCCAAATTTAGCCCAGGCGGTGAAAATATCGCCCGGGCTCTTATTTT
>JAJQAK010000100.1 GCA_021203845.1 Clostridia bacterium
AAGAAAAAAATACATTCATTGCTCCGCCCGATTTGAAGATTGTCGTGACCGGGACAAAGTACGGCTACAGGCGGGACGACGGTGTCTTCGTCATCCCCATCGGTTGTCTGAAGGACTGACAAATCCGACAAAACGGTTAAGGAGTCCGCGTGTGCGGGCCCCTTTTGTCATGCATTCGATTTGTCTCGCCAACCGCGACGTCACAGCGCGACGGGAATCTCCCTGAGCCTTTTTATGTTCACTATCGTCGTGGAGATGTTCTCAAGAGGAATCTTGCAGATTTTTGATACCGCCAGCCTGTATATCCTGAGTTGTTTTGAATAAGTGGCCAAAAGTCCCTCGTCGCTCCTGTCGGAGTATTTGTAGTCCACGATGCGCGCGCGGCCGCCCATCAGCGCCATGAAGTCTATGGTCCCCTGAACAAGGATCTCGTCCCGTGACTCTGTATCGTCCATTATGTCGCACGCCCTCATGCGGCAGAGAAACTTTTTCTCCCTGTACGCGCTCTTCGGAACGTCGTCGAATACCGACATGGAAAGGATCTTCGCTAGATTTTCCGCGGAAAGAAGCCTTATCGTGTCCCCATCCAGAATGTTCTCCACCTCCGCCCGTATCTCATGCTCCGTCCTTTTGGAAAAGTCGCATTTTTCCAGGAACTTGTGATACGCGGTGCCCGTCTCTATCGCGGACTCGTCGGAATAATCCTTTCTGTCCGTCACTATTTCTCCCATCGTGCGGGGTTCGTCGTCCCTCGCGCTGTGAATGAGCACCGACGCGGAGCTTTTCATGGGAAGGTCGACGCAGTCCGCGAACTCGTAGGGCCTCTGAAAGGCGCTTTCGAGGCACGCGTAAAGATTTTCGTCCATGCGGCCGTCGTCCTCGGGGACATCTTCGCCGACCATCACTCTCGCGTGCTCCGCGTTCGGGATGACCGCGTAATCCATCCTCGCGCCACTCACGTGCCGTATCCTCCCGTCCGAGTCGTCGGGGAAAAACGCGCCGTCAAAACCCGTGAGTCCCTCGAAATCTATGAGCGTGTTGTAGCACCTCGCGCCGAACGTCTTCTCCCTGCTGAACGGCCTGGGGTCGGAGTTCATGATGTGCAGGGAGTACATCGCCCTCGTGCACGCGACGTAGAACACGTTGAGTTCGTTCTTTATGTCGTCCCTTCTCGCCTTCACCGACACGGTTTTCTGCAGGATCGTCTCGCCGCGCTTCATGGTTTCGATGTCATACCAGCCGGGCGCGAAACCGAACTCGTCGTCGAATGCCACGGAAGCGGACCTCGCGTCGCTCCCCTCGAACGTTCTTGAAACGTCGGCGATTATGACTATGGGGAACTCGAGGCCCTTCGCGGCGTGCATGGTCATGACGCGTATGCAGTCGGAAGCCGCCGTGTCGGGGGGCTCTATCTTCGCCTCGCTGTCGCCGAGGTACCTCAAAAAGGCGGAAAGCGACATCTCGCCCCAGCCCTGATACGCCCTGGTCTGCAGTGCCCTTATTCCCTTCATCACGGAGCCGCCGTCCTTTTCGTATCTCGCCGCCCAGCCCGTGTCCTCGCATATCCTGTTTATGAGCTCGCCCGCGCCGACTATCTCGGCAAGGTCCCTGTACTCCTCCAGTTTCGCGTATGCCGCCTTTATCTTTCCCGACAGTGGGTCGTCGAAAAACTCCATGTACTGAGCCACCCTGGAGCGGAAGGTCTTCACCCCGGCCCACGGCGTCTTCACGCGTATGTGCGCCAGCTCGTCTTCGGTGAAACCGCCGAGCGGGGAGAGAAGGAACGCGCAGAGAGGCTCGTCCTGTTCGGGATTGTCCACGCACGAAAGGATGTCGAGAAGGAGTTCCGTCTCGCTCTCCTTTCTCACGTCGCTGCTTCTCACACCCGACACGGGGTACCCCTTTTGGACGAGATAGTTCGTCATCTCGAGAATCTGGGCGTTGTTGCCCTTCCTCACGAGCACGCAGATGTCGCCGTAGCGCACGGGCCTGGGGTTTTCTCCGCCTATGTCGTACACGAAGCCGCACATCTCTTCGTCTATCACGGCCGCGACGGCCATGCCCTGGTCGCTCTGCGTCCCGGCCTTTCCGGCTTTCGCGACGTCCTCCATGACGGAGTAGACGCCTTGCGCAATCTTTCTGTCTTTCTGCGTTCTCTCGAAGTAGTCCACCTCGGCGCGGCCTAAACCCTCTTCCGCGTATTTTCCGCCGTACACCATCATGCCGTCGCGCGCGTAGTCCACGTCGCATATCTCTTTGTTCATGGCGCCGTAGTTCGCCGGGACGCCTTCGGTCTTTTCCTTCGCCCCGCCGAAGATTTCGTTCACTGCGTCGATGACGTTTTTCGCGCTTCTGAAGTTTTGCGGGAGGTCCAGAGCGGAATATCCCTCGCCCTTTTCGGCGTACTCCTCGTACCTTTTCACGAAGAATTTGGACTCGGAGCCGCGGAAGCCGTATATGGCCTGCTTCACGTCGCCCACGAAGAACGTCTCGGCCTTCCCCGTGAGCTTCTCTATTATGCCGTCCTGCACCTCGTTTATGTCCTGGTACTCGTCGACGAAAATGTTCGTGTATCTCTCGCGTATGTGCGAGGCTATCTCCTCGTTACCCAGAACCTCCAGGGCGTAGTGCTCGAGGTCGCCGTAGTCGAGAAGATTTTCCGCTCTCTTCGCCGCAAGGAGCCCTTCGTCGTATTTTTCTATGAGCTCGCAAAGCGCCGAAGATATCCTTCCCGCGTTCATGAAGTTTTTGAACTCCGTCTCCCTGTCTTTGAGATTGAGCCTTATCTTTTTCCACTCCTCCTTGACGCCGTCGACGAATTCCTTTATTCTCGCGCCCTCCTCTTTGTCATCCTCCTTGTCCCTCGGCTTTCTCGTCTCCGTTATCTTTTCCGGAAGAGTCGCGAAGACGTCGCCCGCGGAAAGGAACGCCGAGACGCTTGTCTCCATCTCGTCGAAGATGCGCGCGTAGGTGTCGGCGTTCTTGTCGTCGGAAATGAAGTACGTGTCTCTGAAGTCCCTTATGTCCTTCAAAAGCTCCGCGTACACGGGCCGCGTGAGTTCGTAAAGTTTCCCCGCGACCCCGTCGAAGCCCTCCTCCGTGTAAAGCTCCTTGAACGATTCGAGCCTTTCGGCGTAGTCGGGAAGGTTTCTCACGTCTTCGTAGGCGTTTTGTACTATTTCCCGGAGCTTTTTGTCCGACCTTCTGCTTCTGAGGCTCGCGACGAGGTTCATGAACCCGGGGTCCCTCCTTTCGTACTCCGACTCGAAGAGGTCGTCGAGGACCTTCGCCGCTATGTTTTTCGCCTGCCCCTCGTCCTGCGAGGTTATGTCGAAAGACGAATCTATCCCGTCCATGTCGGTCGCGTAGTAATATGTGCGTATGAGTCTCGCGCAGAACGCGTGTATGGTGCACACGTCCGCGTACGCGGCCTTGCTTATCTGCTTTTCGAGGTGTTCTATCGTCGCCGCGTCCTCCGGGGTCTCCTCCATGCACTTCACGAGGCGCTTTCTGAGTTTCTCGTGGAGTTTTTCCTTCATCTGCGCCGCGGCCTTGTTGGTGAAGGTTATGGCGAGGAGATTGTCTATGTCTCCCCCGCCCTCTATGAAGTCGCAGATTTTCTCTATCATGACGAACGTCTTGCCGGACCCCGCCGACGCGGACACGATGACCCTTCCGGGGGCCTTTATCGCCGCGGTCTGCTCCGCCGTGGGCTTCGTCTGTTCGTTTTTCTTCTCAGCCATCACATCTCATCTCCTTCGTCTTTCTCGTCTCCGGGAACCTCCCTCGCTTTTGTCCCGGCCTCCCTCGCTATCCGGGCGACGTCCTCGCTTTTGGGTGCGTAAACCGTTCTCGCCGCTCCGTCGCGGCTTTCACTGTGCCCGCAGAGCCCATGGTACGCACAGTAGTCGCATACCCCCTCCGCGGGCGCGGGACATATGAAGCCCTTGGACATCTCGTCCGCGCCGCGTCTCGCGACCAGCCTCCCGTATTCCAGGAAGTCCCCGAAGTCCTCGCCCTTCATGGCCCCGCCGGTGTACTTGTCGAGCTTCACACTGTCGAGATACTCGCTCTCGGTGCCGGCCGCCATTCCGGCCATGGATTTGTCCGACATCTCCACGACCGGCCTGTCGCCGTTCATGAATCCGGTGAGGGGGAACGTGCCGCCCGTCTCGTCCTCGTCGGAAAAAGTCACGCTCGCGGGGAAGTAGTACGCACCCGCGGGGATCTTGTCCCCCGTCGCCGCGAAAAGGTAGAGCTCGAGCTGGAGTTTCTGCCCGAGGTAGTACTTCTTGGCGCTCGCCTCTATGTCGCCGGTCTTGTAGTCTATCACCCTGACGAGAGAGCCGTCCGATGCAGTGTCCACCCTGTCAATCTTGCCTTTGAGCGTGTATCCGTCGCCGAGGTCGAGCCTGCACTCCGCCTCCGTCGCCTCCACGTCGAAGTCGCAGTTCATGAGCTGCCTGTACGCCCCCCTGGAGAGCGTTACCGCCTCTTCTATGAGCGCCGCGGCGGTATACTGCCCGCTCTTTTGCGAAAGAAGCGACGAGTAAGGCGGCCTGGAGATGAGCTTCTCCCCCGTTTCCCTGGCTTTTTTCGCGACTTTTTCCTCATCCCCCTCGCCGTACGGAAGCATGGGAGCGAAGACGTCCTGCAGCACCCTGTGCACGAAGTTGCCGACGTCGAGAGCCGCGTCCGCCGCCGTCTTTCTCTGCGTCAGCCCCACGCCCTTGTCGAGAAAGGCCTTGTACGGACACGAGAACCATTCCTCGAGCGTCGTCGGGTTCACGGCGCCGTCCTTCATGAAAAGTTCGTCACCGCAGGTTATGAAGTCCTTCCTTTCCTCGTCGCTCGACGCACGCGCGACGTCGCCGGCGTATCCGCGATCTTTCAGGAACTTCTCCACGGTGCGGCTCACCTTCGCGTCGCCGTTGAGCATGACCTTGAGCGCCGCCGTCTTTTCGCCGCAAAGAAAGGCGAGGAACCCGGGATCCTTGCAGGCTTCGGCCATGTCGAAAAACTTGAGTTTTTCGCCGGACATGTCGACGAACATCGACGTGATGTAGGAGAGTATCTCGCTCGGCGTGGCGTCGTCCTTCCCGCCCTGGCGCACGGGTCTCGAAACATAGAGCTGTTTTTTGAACGAACAGAGGTTCAACGCCGCCGTCTCGCGGTACCTCGCGTTCACGGCGGAAAGCTTGGGGGTTATCTTAACGCTCTTTTCTTCTTTTTTCTCCGCGTCCTTTCCGAATATCTTCTCCTTCTCCTCCTCTCTCGCGAGCACGGAGACTCTCTCTATGTCGTTTATCTCGCGCTCGGAAAGCACCGAGGTATCGGTCTCCGCCGAAGGCACGGCGTTCGTCATCCCGGCGGCGAAGAGATAGTTCGTACCTATGTTTAAAGTCCTCGAGATGTCGCCCACGAAGACGGCGTCCTCCTTTGGCGGTATGAGGGAGACCTTGTCGGCGTAAAAACCGCTCCTCACGAGCCTTAAGAACTCGTCCGCCTTCACCGTGTCGCCCTGAAGGAGCGAGCTCGCCTCGTCCACGTCGCCCATGGCCTCCGAAAAAGCTCTCGCGTACAGCATGGACTCGGTGGGACGCCCGTCCCTGAAGTTTTCCGCGATTTCCGCGAGCTTCCTTTCCGCTCCGACGATTTCCATGATTTTTCTGACGGCCGCAAAAAATTCGTCCCCCGTGCCCTCTTTGGGGATGAGCTCGACGAGAGACATGAGCCTTTCTCTCACCCCGCACACGAGCCCGTAGTCGAAGCCGAGGTTCTTGCACGTCTCTTCGTCCGGCGGCCTCGTTATGCCCCCGCGGAAATGTGCGAGGCGTAAGACGTAGTTTCTCGCCTCGTCCCTTCTCCTTCTCTCGGTCACGATTTTCTGCTCCGCGCCGTCCGCGGCCCCGAGAGTGACGTCGCCCGTCCCGCCGGCGTCGTCGTCCATGCCCTCCACGTTGAAGAGCGGGTTGGATATGACCGCGTCGACGGCGTCGGGATAGTACCCCCCTGTACGGCACGAGAAAAGATCGCACACGAACGAACATATGGGACACGCCGTGAGGGGGAGCCTTCCGTCGATGTAGTAGGGTATGTCGTACCTCGTAAATATCCGCGATATGAGCGGCCTGTTGGAATCGAGGTCGGGCATCATGAGCGAGATGTTCGCGTATCTTTCGCCCGAGGCCGTTATCTGCTTTATCTTCGCTGCGACGTACTCGAGCTCCTCCTCGGGGTCCGCCGCCTCGAAAAGATGCACCCTGTCGGTTTTAACGGGCTCCTTCCCGAACGACGCCGCGTCGAAAAGGCGCGAGCGCAGCGTCTCGGCCTCGGGAAGGGAGAGCCTTATCCTCGTCTCCTCCTCGCCGTACCGCTCGGCTATGCCGCCCGTCTCCGCGCCGCACGCGCGGAACACGTCCCTCGCGTCGTTCGTGTACAGGGGCTCCTCCCCGGATATGAGCACGCCGTATGTGTCTCCGCCCCTCGCCATACAGACGGAGAGCGTGAGGGAGGCCGTGTAGGAAAACGACTGGTATCCCACGAACACGACGTCCGTCTTTTTCGTCTTCCCGTTCATGGCGGTTTCGAGGGCGCCGCTTCCCCGTAGAACCTCGGGAAGAAGCGAGAGATACGTGTTCTTGTCCTTTACGCCGTTTTGGTCGAGATACTCGAAATACTTTTCGTAGAGAAAGCATATGTCTCCGAGCTTTCTTTTAAGAAGCGCCCCCGGGATCTCCTTTCCGCGAAGGTCCTCAACGTCCACGTGCGACGAATAGAGAAGCGATATCGTGTCGTACACCGCCGCGGCCGCGCCGGGAGTGCTGAGCTTTTTGAAGCACGAGAGAGAGTCCTTGTTGTGCTCTATTATGCGCCTCAAAACCATGGCCGACCCCTGCGGGGAGAGCACGTCCGACGCCTTGACGCCGTTGGACGACAGAAAGAGCGAGAACGAGTATATGAAAGGGTCAAAAAATCCCCCGCCCAAGGCGTCGCAGACCGCGTTTTCCAGAACGAGCGTCAGGTTGTCCTCGCAAAATATCAGGGTCTTTCTCCCCGCCTCCTCGTTCTTTTTGACTATGTCGCATACTTTTTTCAGTGCCTCCGACATCGCCGGCACGTAGACAAGTCTTACCATTTAAGTGTCTGTCCCTCCGTAAAAAAATGTTTCCGCGTTCGATTTTGCACATGATTTAACCAAATAATCTTTTTACAATATATAATCCGTTATGCTATAATTTTATAGCTTACGAAAACTTTTACAGGTAAGATGATGAGAAAGAAACTGATTGTACTGGGTGCCGTCGCGCTCATAACCGCATGCTCCGTGTCGCTCGCCGCCTGCAGCTCGTCCGCGACGTCCGCGTCCCTTTACTCGACATGGTACAACCGAATAGACTACGGCGGAATCCAGCCGAAGATAAACGGTCAGATAGAGGAGGCCGAGTACGACATAGGCTTCGAAGAAGGGAGCAACGCCGGCTACGAGATTTCCGTCGCGACGGAAAACAAAGAAACTGGCGAACCCTACAAGATGCACACCAAATTCTACACTCTGAACTATGACTGGTCCGACCCTCTTTCGACCATATCGGATGACATGGACGAAAAGTACGCCGGACTTTCCGACCTTCTTCCCGGTCTCCCCGATAAAATCAATCTTTCCGAGTTCCCGGACGACTACGGGCCCGAAAGCAGCGACGACGACAACGAAATCGTGTACGCTTTTTCCATGTACTACACCGTCCCCGTGACGTACACCTCGGACGACTACGAGGGAAACACATACGACAACACGCACTTCAGCATCTGCTATTTCCGCACCGTGAACAAAAGCATGATGCCGGTGTTCTCCTACGAGTACGCGCTTTCCACGACTCCCTCCAATCCCAACGTGCTGACGGATCTTCTCATATACACTTTTTCCTATGAGAACACGGTCTACTACAATTACGACTGCACGGAGTGCACGTGCGTCTACAACGAGGTTCCCGTCGACGACGAAATATACACGCAGAGAAACAAAGGCGAGGAAACCAGGACGACCACGGTCGATTTGACGGAGTCGGAAAACGAGTTCTTCGACAACGCCTCAATATACGTCGTCATGCGCGCCCTCAACTACTACTCCGCGTCGTCCTTCTCCGCGGACGTGTTCATACCGCTCGAAAACAAGTTCTCGACATACACGATATCCGGCGGCGTGGAATCGGTTCTCAGCCCGAATGTCGACGGCCAGAAACAGATGCTTGACGCCATGGCCGAGGCGGGATACTTCGGGGAAGAATACAACTCCACCGCGGAAAACGACGATGAAATTGTCGATGAGGACACGCAGGAAAATACGGATGGCGAGAATCGGGAAAACACCGATGCAGAGGAAACGACCCTGACCTATCCCGCCATCTATTACAGCGACGTCACACTGACGCTTTCCGCCGACCTCACGGGTCCTTCCCAGGAAGTTTGGTTCGCCGCCGCGACGGGCGACTCGGATTTCAAGAGCAAAAATTATACGAGGGCGACAATGCTCTATATGTCGATTCCCTTCGCGTACACTCTGGGGACAACAACGTTCACCTTAAGTGCCATATACAGCTCTTTCAACGAATACGGAGAAGACGTCTGAACCCGGAAAAAACTCACGACGCGGACTTATGTCCGCTTTTTTCATGTGCGCGTCACAGTCACTTCCGATTGCACGTACGCATCATACCACAACGCGTGGGGCGATTTCGGGACACATAAAGAGGAAACGGGAATTTTCAGGGCAATTTGTAAAAAATTTTCATTTGTGTTTACCGCGACGCCACCACGCCATTGCGGCCATACCGCTGAAGAACAAAGATCGTCGCAATCGCCACCATGGTTAAAAGTAAGGCCGTCTACCTTCTTTTGTAAACAAAAAGTCCCTTGAAAAATGTTCAAAATCGGATGTAAAGTCCCTTGAAAAATAGTCGGATTAAAAAACTCCCTTGAAAAATAGTCAAAATCGCCCCAAAAGTCCCTTGTAAAATAGTGAAAATTCGCGCAAACTCCCTTGAAAAATCTCCATGTGTGTATTATAATGATGACGACATACAGGGAGACAAATTATGCTCAGAAGAAAAATCGACGATTTTCTTAAAACATGGAAAGAGACACCGGACAGAAAGCCTCTTTACATAAAAGGGGTAAGGCAGTGCGGGAAAACTTTTTCCATCATGCGGTTTGCGAAAGAGAACTACAAATACGTCGTATACATAAACTTCGTGGAAAATCCGGAGACAATACCTTTCTTCGACGGATCTCTCAACCCTGACGACCTCATCAAACTGATATCTACGACGAAGTGCGGACAGGTCCCGTTCGTCCCGGGCGAAACAATCATAATCTTCGACGAGGCTCAAAAATGTCCGGACGCGCGCACGTCGCTCAAATTCTTCAAGGAAGACGGCAGATTCGACGTAATCTGCACCGGATCCCTCCTTGGAATATCCGGGTACGGAAAACCGCCGCGGTCCGTCCCCGTGGGATACGAGACGATAATGGAAATGAGGCCCCTTGACTTTGAGGAGTTCCTCTGGGCGTGCGGCATAAGCGAGCAGATAATACAGGGACTTAAAAACAATCTCACGGAAGAAAAACCTGTCCATCCGGCACTGAACTCCGTGCTTCAGAATCTTTTTCTGGATTACGCGGTCGTCGGAGGCATGCCCAAAGTCGTCCAAACCTTTCTTGACACGAAACAGATGCCTTTGGTCCTTTCCGAGCAAAGGCTCATACTCGACGAATACCGGGACGACATGGTGAAATATGCGGACAAAAAAATCAGTCCCCTCATAAGAGAATGCTTCAACTCGATTCCCAAACAACTGAGCAAGGAGAACAAGAAATTCCAGTACTCCGTCGTCCGGCAAAACGGGAAAGGCAGCCAATTCCTCGGGTGTATTCAATGGATAGAGGATGCGGGCATTATTTCCAGATGCCATAACCTGTTTCTTCCGGAGCTGCCTCTTGACGGAAACGCAATAGATGACGTCTTCAAGGTCTACATGAACGACACCGGGCTTTTCGTGAGCATGTTGGACGAGGGAACCCAGCAGGATATATTACAAGGCAATCTTTACGGGTACAAAGGAGCCATTATGGAGAACCTGATAGCCGGGGTGCTTACGAAAATGGACAGGAAACTTTATTATTTTCATAAGGACTCCGGACTGGAGGTTGACTTCGTCATGCGCTATAAAGGGGGATGTCATCTCGTGGAAGTCAAGGCGGTCACCGGCAACACGAAGTCCTCAAAAACCGTACTCGCCCATCCGGAAAAATATCATGTGGACGGCGTCATCAAACTGGGCATGTACAATATAGGAAGACAGGACAGGATCCTTACCCTTCCGATGTACATGAGTTTTCTTCTCACGGAATACTGACGAGGGCTATTTTCTGCTCATCTCCGCCAACACGCCTTCGCACGGTATCTCCTCACAACCCTTCGGGAAATCGAGCGAGACGTATTCTCTTTCTATCGTCATGCAGAGCCTGCTGAGCGAGCATCGCCGGCAGGCTTTTTCGCTTGCGTAGGTCACGGTACCGTCCTCCCTGACGGCCTTCTGTCTCAGCAGTCCGCCGGGACAGTACACGACGAAGTTCTTCTCGTCGCGGACGAAATACCCCTCTCTCGCCCGCACCTTCATTTTCTCGATTCTTTCCAGCGACGCGCTGTATGTCTCCGCGGCGTCCGTCCCCACGTCTTCGAGCGACATCTGAACGGCGTCCGCGGAAGGGCGTCCTTCTCCGCCTTCGAGAACGCGTACGTATTCGTCGGACCTAGAGTCGAGGCTCTCGAGCGTGCGGACCGCGTCCTCCCCTTCCAAATCTTCCCTTTGAACCGACCGGCGGTTGAACTCACGAAAAACCCGTCGCAAAGTTTCCGTGTTCTCCCTTCTGAACTCCGCTATCTTTTCGGCGCTCGGCGTCGTCTCCGACAAAAGCCACATCACCTCGGCGTTCATCCGGCACAGTTCCGCGAGCCGCTCCGGCAAAAAGATCCCCTTCCGGCATCCGTAGATGTAGAGCTTTATCATGCCCTTCGTGTCGTATTTTAAAAAGCCGGAGGACGCGACGTCGTCTATCTCGTACTCCGTCATGTCGAGCCCTTCGACGAACTCGTCGATATCTCTTACCGCGCCGCCGTCCCCTATGAGAGAGTCAAGGCTCACGGAAATACGGCTTCCGTTCTTTTTTGCTCGTCCGTCCGACATGCCCGCCTCCTCTCACTAATGCCCCGCGGACTCGGAGGCCCTCGCCTCCCTCGCCGCCTTAATTTCGTCCAATATCGCCTGCTGGAAAGGCACGCCCCTGTCTCTCTTTATGACGGCCTCTACGGCTTCGCGTCTCGCTTTTTCCACGGTCTCGGCTGTGACGGGCTTTTTCTCTGACTGTTTCTTTTCTCCGCTCTCTATCTGTTTAAACTCCCTTTCCAGGGAGTAGTACGTCGCTATCTTTGCCTCGGCGAGGGATTTGAGATTGCGTATCTCGCCTTCCGCGTAAAAGACTCTCCTCGTCTCCTCGGCTTTGATTGCGACGAGCCCGGCCTTCTCGCATGCGGCCTGCTTTCTTCTGTTTTCGGAGTCGGCGTCAAGCGCGGCCCTCTTTTTTTCGAGCTTTTCCTTTTTCGCTTTCTCGAACTTGTCCACGTTGGGGAATATGAGAAGGAAGATGAAGAAAAAAACTATCATCGAAATGATGCCGGTGATTATCGTCTCGATTATCGCCTGGATGAAGTTGTGAAGCCCCCAATAATCACAGACACAGTGGCATAGCCCCCAGAGAGCCCCGCAGATGAAAGAGATTATAACCCAGGCTATAAAGTACCACATCGCCTGGAACCAGGGATTCCCGTGCGAGCGGTACGTGATGTTCCTCTGCAGCGGGAAGTTTATGCATTGGGCCGTGAAGACCGCTATCTCGTAGGCTATGAAGTATCCGAGGCCCCTTTCGTCGCCTATCAGCGTGCATCCTTCGCCCAAAAGCTCGAACGGCGTCCACCCGAACGCCCCGTTGTTCATAGACTCGAACGCCAGCGGCAGAAAGGCCATGACAATGTACTGCCATATCGTCACGCCTATGGAGAACGCGAGAAAGAACACTATGAGATATATAATCTTGCCGGCCTTCTCGTGTTTCGCCGTGAAGCCGTACCAGACGCCGAGCCAAGCCCTGTAAAGCCTCTGCCAGAACGCCGCGAAGGAGTTTTGCGAAAGCGGCTTGAGCTCCAATTTGACGTCTTCATGGGGTTCAATCGTTTTCTCGCCCTGTTCGGTTTCGTCTTCCCTGTTTTCATCGTTCATGTCTTTAGTCTCCTTCCTGTCGGCCGTCCATGACGATGGCGGCCGCTCCGAGCGACCCCGCGAGATTTCCGAGGCTCGCCGTCGTAATCCTGACGGGGGCGAACGCGGTGCCACCGAAAAGCTTTTCGTCTACTTTTTTTTGCAAAGGCCGCGTCAGCGTCTCCCCCTGCGCGCTAACGCCGCCGCCGAGCATGATGACCTCGGGACGGAATATGTTCGCGAGATTCGAGAGCCCCTCAGAAAGGTATTCAATGTAGCTTCCGACGACTTCGTCCGCCACGGCGTCCTTTCCGAGATAGTCGAAAGCCGTCTTCGCCGTGCACGTCTCGGGGGTGTCCGTCTCCCATATTCTGCTTTTGGGTGTTTTCTTCATCGCCGCAGCAAGGTCGGCTTTAAGCGCGGACGCGGAAGCGTACGTCTCGAAACACCCCCGCCTTCCGCAGGTGCACGGCCTTCCGCCGGATTTTATCACCATGTGCCCTATTTCGGCGCCGGCGGTCTTTCCTCCCTCAAAAAGTTTTCCGCCTATTATTATCCCGCCTCCGACTCCAGTGCCGAGAGTAACAAGCAGGCTGTTCCTGCAGCCGCACCCCGCGCCGAATCTCGCCTCTCCGAGAGCGGCGACGTTCGCGTCGTTCGCGACCGAAA
>JAJQAK010000041.1:0-11812 GCA_021203845.1 Clostridia bacterium
GCCTTTCAAAGGCACGAGCACATAGCGAGGCTTTACAGTCTCGACAAGGCCGTGTCGTACGACGAGCTCGACGCGTTCTTCACGAGGATGAACAAGGCGGTCGCCCGTCCGGAATACACTGTGGAGTACAAGCTCGACGGGCTCACTATGTGTCTCACGTACGAGGACGGAAAGTTCAAATGCGCTTCGACGAGGGGCAACGGCACGTACGGCGAGGATGTCACGGCGCAGTGTCTCACCATTCACTCGTTTCCGCTCACGATAAGCAAAAAAGGCATATGCGAGATACAGGGCGAGGCCGTCATAAGGCTGAGCGTGCTGGACAGATACAACCGGACGGCGAAAGAGCCTCTCAAAAACGCCAGAAACGCGGCCGCCGGGGCGATAAGGAATCTCGACCCGAGAGTGACCGCCGCGAGGGGACCGGAAATACTTTTTTACAACGTCAACTACATGTCGGAAGGACCGCAGCTTAAAACGCAGGAGGAGCACTTCGACTTTCTCAGAAGGGAGGGGTTCAAGGTGTACCCCTTCGTCAGGGTCTGCGGGACGCGCGACGAGGTCATAGCCGCCATAGAGGAGATAGAGATAGAGCGCAAAAATATAGACGTTCTGACGGACGGCGCCGTCGTCAAACTCAACGACACGGCGGCGAGGGGAGAGCTCGGATTCACCGACAAATTTCCCCGCTGGGCGGTGGCGTACAAGTTCGAGGCGGAGGAGAGCGTGACGACCGTGAAGGACGTCATATGGCAGGTCGGGCGTACCGGGAAGCTTACGCCGCTCGCGGTGGTTGAACCCGTGGAACTCGCGGGAGCGACGGTGAGAAAAGCTACTCTCAACAACTTCGCGGACATACGGAGAAAGAACGTCAGAATCGGTGCGAAAGTCCTAATAAGGCGTTCCAACGAGGTCATTCCCGAGATACTCGGCGCCGTGGAAGGCGGTGCGGAAGGAAAAACCGCCGAGATAGAAAAGCCCGAAGTCTGCCCGTACTGCGGGAGCGCGGTCTTAGAGAACGGGGCGCACCTTTTCTGCTCCAACAGATACTGTCCCCCCAGAATCGTACAGAAGATAGCCCATTTCGCGCAGAAGGACGCGATGGACATAGACGGTCTTTCCGAGATGACGGCGAAGCTTTTCAACGACAGGCTCGGATTGAGGTACTGCTCGCAGCTATACACGCTCAAAAAAGAAGATGTCGCCGGGCTCGACGGGATGGGTGAGAAAAAGAGCGTCAGTCTCATTGCCGCGATAGAAAAGAGCAAGAGTGTCACGCTCGACAGGTTCATATACGCGCTCGGGATTGGCGGCATAGGTAAAGTCGCGTCCAGGGACCTCGCGAGAGCCTTCAAAAGCATGGACGGGCTCAAAAACGCGTCCAAGGGCGACCTTCTCGCACTCGAAAACGTCGGCGAGATAACCGCTGACGGAATAATCTCGTGGTTCAAAGACGACGAAAATCTCAACGAGCTCATGGCGTTCAGGTTTGCGGGGATAGACCCGGAGTTCAAAGCCAATCAAAAGGCCGAAGGAGCGTTTTCCGGCCAGTTCGTCGTCCTCACGGGCACACTCTCGTCGTATAAAAGGTCCGACGCGCAGAAACTCATAGAGGAAAGAGGCGGAGAGTGCCAGAGCGCCGTCACGGCCAAGACCACCCTCGTCATCGCCGGCGAGGCGGCGGGCTCAAAACTCGACAAAGCAAAAAAGCTCGGAATCAAAGTCATGGACGAAGACGAGTTCAAGGCGCTTCTCGGCTGATTTTACGTGTCGGACACGACAAATCGGACGCGGAATTTGCCTTACCTTTCGTCAACCGACTCCCTCTCGGTAAACACGCACAAAAAACAGGCGGTGCGCTCCGCCTGTCATTTTATTATTATGAGCTTGTTTTTCGCCCTCGTTATCGCCGTGTACAGCCACCTGTCTTTGTCTTCCTTGAAGACGTATGATTCGTCGAAGACCATCACCTTGTCGAACTCGCTTCCCTGTGCCTTGTGGCACGAGACGCAGTATCCGTACTCGAAACGGTTGAGTTTGAACGCGTCCTCGCTGGAAAGGTTCAGGCCCTTTGCGACGGGAGAGGAGAAGTAGTCGTCTTTTTTGTGGATGTAGTCGCCCTGCGTGAATATTCCTATGTCGAACGGTATGACGTGCGGACACGGCTTATCCAGAAAGTCAGGGACGAACGTCATGAAGCCAATCCCCTGGTCGAGGTCGTATTTTATGTCCGTCGCCGTGCCTATGAGGCCGTTCACGAGGTTGAACGTTTCGTCATCGTCGATGTACTCGTCCCAGTTGTTGTTGAGGCAGATGAGTTTGTCGCCGTCCTGCGGAAGCGAGGTGTGGCCGGTGAACCCCCTCATTTCGCCGTTCAGTTTCTGTCTGGTTCTGTTGGTCCCGCAGATGAGCTGGTCGGCGCTGAGCATGTATTTTTTTCGCTTTTCCGGGTCTGTCTTCCCACGGGAAAGAACGAACGCCCTGTCACCGTAGTTGCCGTATCCGATTGGTTTTCCCTCTCTCGCGCGTTGCGAGAGATGTATTATGGGGTTGTCCTCCTCCTGACGGACTATGGTCTTCAGAGTGAAGTCCGCGGACTGGAGTCTCGTGCCCTTCTCCTCTATGGGGGGAAGCTGCGCGTTGTCGCCGCACATGAGGATTTTGACGTTGTATGACGCGAGATCGTAAAGCGTTCTGTCGGAGACCATGGACGCTTCGTCGAGGACTATGAGTTTTATGTGGGAGTCTATGGAGTCGAGCTTCCTGAAGACGAGCTCTTCCACGGTTACCTTTTTACCGTTTACCATGACGTCCCTTTCGTGCACCTTGGGCTGGTAGATGAGACGGTGAAGGGTGGTGGCATATGTGCCGCCCTTTATGAGCACGGTCGCGGCCTTGCCAGTCGGCGTGACGAAGGCCACGTTTTTCCCGGGCTCGAGTCCCAGAACGTCGCACACTACGTGGCGAAGGAGCGTCGTTTTCCCCGTCCCCGCGTATCCGGCGAGGACGAAGATTTTGCTGCTCTCCTTTTTGAACCAGTGCTTTATCAAGTTGGCCGCGTGCTCCTGGTCGGGCGTGAGTTCGAAGTCCATGCCATAATTATAATGCGTGCGGCCCGCGTTGTTAAACAAAATGCGGGAATCGGCCCGAAATCGGGCTTTTGAAGCCCTTTTTTTGTCGTTTGTGGCGCAGAAATCAAAAAAGCAATATTGACTATCCGTCCCCGCGGGGGTATAATTATTCCATAAATACCGGTGTCCGAGAGGCACTTTACAGGGGGAAAATTAATGGCATACAAAACCAAGGAATGGCGTGACACGATGCGCCTCACGGTCGACTACAACTACATGATGCAGTCAAACATCGGCGAAACGGGAATGACCGACGCCGACCTCGCGGGCACGGCCGCGGCGGCAAAGAAGGCGTTCAACTACGTCAAGGAAAATCGCGGCAAAGACGAGCTCTTTATGGGCTGGACCGAGCTTCCCTACAACCAGAAAGAGATAGTGGAAGACATCATCGCCACCGCGAAGCAGGTAAGGCGCAAGTTCAAGGCGTTCGTCGTTCTCGGAATCGGCGGCAGCGCGCTCGGACCCTCCATGGTGTTCAACGCCCTCTGCCATCTCCATCACAACGAGGTCAAGAGAAATCAGCGCGGCAACGCTCCGAAGTTCTACGTGGAAGACAACGTGGACCCCGTCAGGATGAAGGCTCTTCTGGACGTCATTGACCCCAAGGAAACCTGCTTTAACGTCATCTCCAAGTCCGGTGCGACGAGCGAGACCATGACGCAGTATCTCATCATCGCGGATCTTCTCGAGAAGGCCGGCGTGAACCTCTACGAAAACATGATATTCACGACCGACGCCTCCCGCGGAAACCTCAACGCCATAGACAAGGCTCTCGGCGGAAAATTCAAAAAGTACGTTCTTCCCGACGGAGTCGGCGGAAGGTTCTCGGAGCTCTGCCCCGTAGGACTTCTTCCCGCGGCCGTCCTGGGAATAGACATAAAGGGCATGCTCGCGGGCGCCGCCTACATGGACGGCATCTGCAAAAAGCCTTCGATAGAAAACAATCCCGCGCTCGCGTGCGCCGTTCTGCAGTACGTCGGAATGAAGATGGACCCCGCGAAGAACATCAACGTTCTCATGCCCTACTCCGACAACCTCAAGCTCATCGCCGACTGGTACTGCCAGCTCTGGGCAGAGTCCCTCGGCAAGGCCGTGGACTACGACGGCAACACCGTGAACGCCGGAACCACTCCCGTGAAGAGCCTCGGCGTCACCGACCAGCACTCGCAGGTTCAGCTCTACATAGAGGGGCCTTACGACAAGATTATAACCTTCATCTCCGTCGGCAAATACGCGCAGGAGATGGTGATCCCTAAGGGATGCAAGGACATTCCCGACGTCGGATTCCTCGGCGGACACTCCATGGAGGAGCTCATCAAGGCCGAGAACAAGGCGACGTCCTACGCCCTCGCGAAGGCCGGTAGGATGAACTACACAATCAACATGCCCGAGGTCAACGCGTTCACGATGGGCGAGCTCATGTACATGCTTGAGCTCCAGACTGCCTACGCCGGCGCGCTTCTCAACATCGACACGTTCAACCAGCCCGGTGTCGAGAACGGAAAGAAGGCGACATTCGCTCTTCTCGGAAAACACGGCTACGAAGCCCAGAAGGCGGAAATGGACAAGGACGCCGGCGTCGCGGACGAAAAATACGTTGTGTAAATCGTTTGGTATATAAGTGCGGGGCGGATGTATTCCGCCCTTTTCACTCGATTGTGGACGGCGATGGAATACTATTGGATTATTTTGATTGCCGTTGCGGCGGTCATAGTTCTCATGCTTATTCTCTTGTCGGTCACGGCGGGGGTCGCGCTTCACATAGGTACAGGCACCAGGTTCGACAGACGCCCGCACGTGACATACGTCGAGCCCGAGAATCTGAACCTCGTCAAAACGCCCGTCGAAATCAAGGACGCCAAAGGTTTAGCGCTCCGAGGAGGCATGTATGGCGACGGTGCCGACACGATAGTTCTCCTTCACGGGATGGGACCGGGATGCGCCGCGTATGCGACTGAGATAGCGGCCTTCGTCTCGGAAGGATACATGGTCCTTGCCGTGGACTACAGGGGTTGCGGTGAGTCCGAGGGCGAAAGGCCGGGCTCCTTCCAGGCGGGCATCGAATGCGCGAGACTCTGCGTAGACTACGTGAGAAAAAAATATCCGGAGGGCATGGTATTTCTCTGGGGTCACAGCTGGGGCGCGTACAGCGCGCTCTGCGTCACGAAATACGTGAAGGTTGACGGGGTGGTGGCTGTATCCGCGCCGGAGACCGTCGCGAGAATATACACCTCTTTTTCCATCCGCTACCTCGGGAAATGGGCGGAGATGCTTACCCCGTTTTTATATGTCATGAATTTTCTGCGATTCGGGCCCGGGGGAAACATTTCGGCGTCAAAGTCGATAAGAGCCTCCGGTACCCCCGCGCTCATACTCCAGGGACGTGATGACGACATCGTGCCGTACGAGTCGTCCGCGTACAGGTTCGCGGGCGGCGACAACGTGGAAAAGACGTCCTTCGAGGGAAAGAAACATTGTCCGTACGACACCGTGGAGGCTGAGAAGGTGACGTCGGAGATGAACAGAGTGCTCATGAAGACCAAAAAGCAGACGCCGGACGACATAAGAAAACTGGAAGGTCTTGACTACAGAAAGTCGGTCGAGGAAGACGGCAGTGTGATGAAGAGGATTTTCGACTTCTACGACGCGCTCTGCCGGAACGGAAAACACACCATATAAGGAGGTACTCCCTTGAAAATAGGCATACTCACGAGCGGCGGAGACTGCTCCGGACTCAACCCCGTCATAAGGGCGATAGGTCTTTCCGCGTACAACACCATAAAGGGCGTGGAGATTTACGGAATCCACAACGGATACGCGGGGCTCGTCGCGGGCGACTTCTGCAAAATGAGGAAGAAGGAATTTGACGGCCTTCTCATGGAGGGCGGGACCGTCCTCGGTTCCATTCGCACGCCGTTCAAGACCGTGCAGGACCCGTACAAAGAGGATCAGTCAAAACTCGATCTCATGCTCGCGAATTACAAGAAACTGGGTCTTGACTGTCTCTTCTGTCTCGGCGGCGCGGGGACACACAGGAACGCCGACCTCCTCGCTCAGAACGGCTGCAACGTCATAGGCGTGCCCAAGACGATTGACAACGACGTCTATGGGACTGACGTGACCTTCGGATTCACAACGGCAGTGGACGTCGCCGCGGATGCCATGCAGAGGCTTCGCACGACGAGTTCGAGCCATCACAGGGTGATGGTGTGCGAGGTCATGGGCAACAAGGTGGGCTGGCTCACAATACACTCCGGACTCGCCGCGGGCGCGGACATCATACTCATTCCGGAAATACCTTTCAACCTCGACGCGATAACCAAATACATCAAAAAAGAGATGGGTGAGGGTGACAAACGCTCCGTGCTCATAGCGATAGCGGAGGGCGCCATACTCGACAGCGAGGCGAACGTCAAAAAGGGCCAGAGGGAGTTCGCGAGAAAGGAACTCGGCGAGATAACCGTGACGAAACATCTCGCGGAGGAGCTGCAGGCGAGAACGGGCATCGAAACCCGTTCGGACGTTCTCGGATACATTCAGAGGGGAGGGACACCCTGTGCGTACGACAGAGTGCTTTGCACGAGGTACGGCGAATATGCGGTGAGACTCGCGGCTGCGGGAGTCTACGGGGTCACGGTCGCACTCAAGGGCACGGAGATAACGTACAACAAGCTCTCCGACATAGCCGGCAAATACAAGAAGGTCGATCCGGACGGAGACCTCGTCAAGGGGGCGAAGAACATAGGGGTAAGCTTCGGAACGAAGAAATAAGGAAGTACATATGAAATATTCGGTGATAGACATAAGCTCGAGTGGCGTGTCGCTCATAGTCGCGGAGGTAAAACCGGAAGATCCCGCTGACGCGGAGATAATATTCAAAGACAGGATTTATTTGAGCCTTTCCTATTATCTCGAAAAGAACAGCATCACGGACAGGGGCATGGAAAAGCTCATTGACGCCCTCAAGACCGCGAAGCGCATCTGCAAGGGCGTCGGCGTCGAGAAATGCTACGTCATATCCACGGCATCGCTCAGAAACGCCATAAACAGTGAGGAGGTCGAAGCGAAGGTCGCGAAACGAGTGGGACTTTTCATAAACTACATAGACGCGGAGACGGAAGCCTACTGCGATTATATGGCGAACACGGGATTTTCCGTGACTGAAAACCCGGTACTCGTCGACATAGGCGGCAAGAGCATAGAGATCTGCGACCTTTCAAAAAACCGGAAAGACGACATGTTCTGCCTCGACTTCGGACTTTTCGACATAAGGGACAAATATTCCGGACACGAAAACCCCAGCAAGGGGGAGAGCGACGACATAAAGAAATACATAAAGCAGAAATTCAACGATTTCAACGTACCCAAGTCTGACGCGTTCAAAAATGTCATCCTCGTGGGAGCGACGTCGCGCGCGGTGTACGACGTCTACACCGAGTTCGTGAAAAAGTCCACCTCGATGGGACCCATGACGATGGACAGGAAGTCGTTCAAAAAGATGGTGAACTTCCTTGTCTCCGACGATTCGAGATCCCGCCTTCTTCTCACGGCGGCACCGGAAAGAGTGCCGCTCATCATCCCCGCGTGTCTCGTCATACGTCACCTTTTCAAACGTTTCGACGTGGAGACCGTGGTGGTGTCCGACAGGGGCGTGAAGGAGGGCTATCTCAATCTCATACTGCAGGGGAAGGAAGAAGGGATTTCCAGCGGATTCACCGACGGCGACGACGCGAAGTCTGCAGAGGAAATTTCCGCAGGAAAGAAAAACAAAAAGAAAGACAAGGGCTCGGACGCTAAACCGGACGGCGCCGGGAAAGACGAGAAACCCGGAGACGGCGCCCCGAAGAATGATTAAATCGTGAAGGACAAAAACAACACAACCGAAGAAAAGAAAATCGACACCGGGGATTTCATAAAAGGAATCTACATGAACCGCGAGTACAGCTGGCTGCTCTTCAACAAAAGGGTGCTGGAGCAGTCGCTCGATGTCACGAATCCCCTTCTCGAACGTTGCCGGTTTCTCTCCATTTTCTCATCCAACCTGGATGAGTTCTTTATGGTGCGCATAGGGAGTCTATACAACGCCTCTCTTTCCACGCCCGACAAAAAGGACAACAAGACGCAGCTCACCGCGAAAAAACAGATGGAGGGCATCTGCGAGGAGGTAAGAAAGTACTACAGCGACAGAAGGGCCTGCTTCTACACGATATCGCGCGAGCTCTCCAAATGCGGCGTCAAGATACTGAACGCCAAGAATCTCTCGCCCAAACAGTACGAGGACTGCAAGGCGATATTCCGCTCGTCCGTCATGCCGCTCGTCACCATAATGGTTCTCGACGCCAGGATGCCAATCATGCAGTTCGAGAACATGAGGGACTACATGCTCTTCGACCTCGAAAAAGACGGACACAAGATGATAGGCGTCATGGCCATGAACACGGACATCCCCAAGATCTTCCGCACGGTTTCCACCAAGGACAAGGCTGTCGCCCTGATTCCTTTGGAAGAGCTTCTGCGCGAGTTCGGCGGAATGGCCTTCCAGGGGTTTGAAATAAGGGGAAGCATGCTGATGCGCGTCACCCGGAACGCGGACTTCGACGCGTCGGCGGACCAGCGCGACGTCAAGTCTTTTCCCAAGGCCATGAAGAGGAAGGTCGAGTCCCGCGCGAGCATGAACGTCGTGCGTCTCGAGATAGACCGAAGCAACTCGTACCTTCGTGACTTCGTTATGAAGCTCGTGCACATAGACAAGCAGTATTGTTTTAAGGACGTGAGATTTTTCGACTATAAGTTCCTGAACGGCATATCATCGTTCATCGACAAGGACAAGGTGGCCTCGCTCAAATACCCGCCGTTTAAGGGTGCGATTCCGCCGGAAATCAGAGGGTGTAAATCTTATATAGACCACATACTGTCGGGACACGACGTGCTCCTCTCGTATCCGTACGACTCCGTGAACCCCGTCCTGGATCTTCTTTCCGAGTGCGCCGTGGACGATAGGGTCAAGGCGATAAAGATAACCATATACAGGCTCGACAAACATTCCCGCATAGCGGATTATCTTTGCAAGGCGAGCGAGAACGGCAAGCACGTCACCGTGGTCATAGAGCTGCAGGCGAGGTTCGACGAGGAGAACAACATGTACTTCGCCGAAAAGCTTCAGGAGGCCGGGTGTGAAATCATATACGGTATGGAGAACTACAAGGTTCACTCCAAAATTTTGTCGATTGTCTTGCAGGACGGCGATAAGGTCTCGCACATTACGCACATAGCTACGGGCAACTACAACGAGTCCACGAGCAGGCAGTACACCGACCTCAATCTTCTGACGTCGGACGAAACGATAGGAGAGGACGGCGACGCGTTCTTCCGCAACATGTCGCTCAGCAACATAGACTACAGATACGAAAAACTCCTCGTCGCGCCCAAAACCCTGAAGCCCGGCCTCATAGAATATATAGACAGGGAGATCTCAAAGGCGAAAAGAGGCAAACCCGCGTCTATCATATGCAAGATGAACTCGCTCACGGATAAGGAGCTCATGGAAAAGTTCGTCGAAGCGAGTCAGGCGGGCGTCAGAATAGACCTTATAATACGAGGCATATGCTGTCTTCTTCCCGGAATCCCGGAAAAGACGGAGAACATAAACGTCATAAGCATAGTCGGAAGGTTTCTGGAGCACTCCAGGGTTTTCCACTTCGGAGACGGGGACGACTCGGTTACGTTCTTCGGGTCGGCCGATCTCATGACGAGAAACACGGACAGACGAGTGGAAATCGCCGTGCCCGTGGAGAATCCCGTTTTTGAAAAACGTATAGTCGACATGCTCAAAATCATGCTTTCCGACAACGTTAAGGCCAGACGTCTCTGTGCCGACGGGAGATACGTTAAGATAGAGAAACTCGGCGAACAGATCGACGCGCAGGCAAAGCTTCTGAAGATGGCGGAGGAAGAGCAGGCACAGTAGTTCTTTTTGTTGCGAGTGTGAACCCGATGTGATACGATAAGGCAGATATTGGAGTTTCAGATGGGGACATATTTTAATCCGGGCAGCGACAGGTTTCAGGACTGTCTGGACAGAAAAATATTCGTGGACAAGAGCGGGATACTTGATTACACCAACGAGTGTATAAGGAACAAAGACAGGTATCTTTGTCTGACTCGTCCGAGAAGATTCGGAAAATCCACGACGGCAAACATGCTCGTGGCGTATTACGGTCGCGGGTGTGATTCCCATACTCAGTTTGACGGACTTGCGATATCAAAATGTAAATCGTATGACGACAATCTGAACAAATACAACGTCGTTCGTGTCGATATGAACGAACTTCTGGGTGATTGGGGAGCGGGATACTCGACGACAGAGATTTTGGACAAGCTTACCGAATCTTTGACCGAGGAACTGGAAGAGGTATACCCCGATATTTCGCGCGGGAAAGAGCCGTTTGCCGGACTTCTCGACAAAATTTATTCCAAGACGAAAATACGTTTTGTGTTCGTCATAGACGAATGGGACGCAGTTTTCCGCAACAGAGCGGACGATGTGCCCGGACAAAAAAGCTACATACATTTTATAAACGCCATTTTGAAGGATCAGCCGTATGTGGCTCTAGCTTACATGACGGGAATTCTACCCATAAAGAGATACGGTGACCAGTCCGCCCTGAATATGTTTCAGGAGATTTCAATGACCGACGCCTACCCGGTGCAGGAGTATACAGGATTTACCGAAAAAGAGGTAAAGAAACTCTGTAAGAACTTTAAGCGTTCGTTTGAAGACATCAAATACTGGTACGACGGATACAATGTGAACGGCGTGTCGGTTTACAATCCGAAGGCAGTGGACGAAGCCGTCAGATCGGGCGTGCTGAAAAACTACTGGACGAAGACGCTTGAGTACGACGTCCTGAAAGGTTATTTAGAGGAAAACAGACACGGCATACATGACGCGGTGATAAGTTTGGTTGCCGGCGACAAAATAGGTGTGGACGCGTTCGGGTTCTCAACGGATTTGCAGTCATTCGGTACGCGCGACGAAATTCTGACGCTTTTGGTGCATCTCGGATATCTGACATACGACAACGAAACAAAGACGGTCTGGATTCCCAACCACGAAATTCACGAAGAATTCGATTCCGTCGTCAAGCAGATTAAACTTAAGACCACGCTGAAGACTGACTTCGATTCGGAGAGGCTTTTCAATGCCACTCTTTTGAAGGATACAGACGCGATTTTGGAAATAATTTCGCCCCTGCATCAGGAAAATACCGACAGCTTTACGGTCGGCATAGAAAGTCCGTTTAAAACGGTTATTTCCATGGCGTATTCGTATGCAAGGCAATATTACAGCATTGTTCGCGAAATGCCGGTACAGGGCGGGAGAGCTGATTTTGTGTTCATCTCCAACGGCGTCAAACCGGATTTACCTCTTATTATAATGGAGGTTAAAGACAACGAAAATGATAACGCGGCAGACGCGATTGCACAGATAAGAAAAGAACATTATACCGATTGTCTTCCCGCATACAGCGGCAGGATGTTGCTCATGGGAATAAGTTACAATACAAAACATAAAGTGTATACATGCGTAATTGAAGAGGAAGAAAGAATCGCATAACATTTTGCAGGACATCACAATTTTGAAAGCCGAGACGCCGGTCCCGGTTTTTTTATGCAACATG
>JAJQAK010000041.1:11912-12981 GCA_021203845.1 Clostridia bacterium
ATTTTTTAAAAAATACTTGATAAAAGTCTTATTCCGATGTAGAATTGTTTTAGCAAAAGGAGGTTACTCTTATGAGATATATCAAACGCTCCGCAGAGGAGGAATTAAACGAGCTCTCTAAGTCAAGGGCGGCAGTACTCGTCGCCGGACCCAGACAGGTCGGAAAAACCACACTGCTGGAGAAGTATACAGACGGGATTGATTTTGTATCCTTAAGCAACAGCACTTTGGCGGAGTTTGCCAACAATCATGGTCATACATTTTTGGAGACGTATCGGCCTCCGATTTTCATCGACGAAGTTCAAAACGCGCCGAATATTTTCGAGGCCATCAAACTGTGCGTTGACACTGAGAAAAAGAAAGGTCTTTTCTATCTTTGCGGCTCGCAGCAGATTGACGTCATGAAAGGTGTTACGGAATCTCTTGCCGGGCGGATAGGCCTTATCAATCTTCAGGGATTATCTTTGAGAGAACTGTACGAAACGGGAGTCAGCACACCGTTTGCTCCTACGGAGGAATATTTTAATCTTCGGCACGAAAATGTTCCGACCATCTCATATGACGATGTATGGGAAATAATCCACAGAGGTTCTATGCCTGAGCTATGTGTCGATGAGACCCAGGATTGGGGGAAATTTTACGAGGATTATCTGTCCACGTATATAGAGAGAGATGTCAAGGAAATTATCAATGTCAGAAACAATACGAAATTTGGCGATTTTCTTATGGCTCTTGCCGCAAGGTGCGGACAGATACTGAATGTTGCAGCGCTTGCTCAAAGCACGGGTGTAAACGTTCAGACGGCGGAGAGTTGGCTCTCCGTGCTAATTAACACTAAGATAATCTATCTTCTGAAACCATATCATAACAACCTCCTTAAAAGGTTGACGAAAACCCCTAAGGTGATTTTCTTGGATACCGGTCTTTGTGCTTATCTCTGTGAAATGATGACGCCGAAACAGATACAGACGTCCTCCATGAGAGGTGCGATTTTCGAGAACTTCGTGATTTCGGAGATTGTCAAAAGTTATTACAATAAAGGATATCTGAACCCTCCGCTGTTCTATTA
>JAJQAK010000076.1 GCA_021203845.1 Clostridia bacterium
GGCAATTTTCAGATATGGAAGCTGACCGCCGAGCACGGCAGCACGGAGGCGCAGTACAACCTCGGACGCTGCTATTACTATGGCCTCGGCACGAAGGTGAACTACAACGAAGCCGCGAAATGGCTGACAAAGGCGGCAGAGCTGGGGGATTCGCCCGCGCAGTCGCTTCTCGGGATTTGCTACGAGTACGGCAACGGAGTGGAAGAGGATGCGGAGAAGGCTTTCGAGTGGTACAAGAAAGCGGCCGAAAAGGGAGACGCGGACGCCGAGTTCAATCTGGGCGCGAGCTACTACAACGGTGACGGCGTGGAGGAGAACCTTCCCGAGGCCGTGAAGTGGTTCCAAAAGGCGGCCGAACAGGGGCAGGACGACGCGCAGGAAATACTCGGCTCCTGCTATTACGACGGCGTGGGCGTCAAAAAAGACTACGCCGAGGCCTTCAAATGGAGCAAACTCGCGGCGGAGCAGGGCAACGTCGGCGGACAGACCTACACCGGATACGCCTACTACGAAGGGAGGGGCGTCAAGAAAGACTACGACGAGGCCGCAAAGTGGCTCAAAAAGGCCGCCGCGACGGGGTATCAGGACGCTGAGTACAGACTCGGCCTTTGCTACGAGGAAGGCAACGGGGTGAAACAGGACTACGCGGAGGCCGCGAAATGGTACGAAAAGGCCGCGAAGCAGGGAAGTCACCGCGCGATGAACAACCTCGGAAAGCTTTATTTCTGGGGACTCGGCATGAAGGCGGACGTAAGAAAGGGAGCCGACTACTTCAAAAAATCCGCCGCTTTAGGAAATAAAATCGCCAAACAGAACATCAAAAACATAAAGGATACGTTCGGGATAGACATATACAGGGACTTCTGACACACCGGCAGGGCGTTTTCGTGCGCGAAAGCCGCGGTTTTGACCCGCCACCGCGCAAAATGCCGTGTAAAACAATAGCTTTATTGCGTGAATAGTGATAAGATAGATGCATACAATACAGACGGCATGATGCATGCCGTAAAAGGAGCGAAAAAATGGCAGAAATCACGTATGACATCAAAGAAGAATACGGCACACTTTCCACCTCCAACACGGGCTGGACTAAAGAAATCAACCTCATTTCCTGGAACGGCGGCGCCGAGAAATACGACATCAGAGACTGGGCTCCCGAGCGTGAAAGATCCGGGAAAGGTGTGACCCTCACGAGAGAAGAGGCGGAAAAGCTCTACGAGATACTTGGGACGATTCTCAAATAATCGCAAAAAATTAGAAAAAAGCGAAGCGATCGTAGAGGCAACCGAAGCTGCCTCTACTTGTCTTATTTACAGGGTTTATGATAAAATCCCATGTATAAAGAAAGATACAGGAGTGAAATTATGTTGGATCTCACACTTATAGATAAGACCGACCCCGAGATGGCGGCGGCGATGCGTGACGAGCTTTCACGTCAGCAAAACAACATCGAGCTCATAGCGAGCGAGAACTTCGTGTCTCCCGCTGTCATGGCGGCGGCCGGAAGCCATCTCACGAACAAGTACGCGGAAGGATATCCCGCGCACAGATATTACGGCGGATGCCAGTACGTGGACGTCGCGGAGAACCTCGCGAGGGACAGACTCAAGGAGCTTTTCGGATGCGAGTACTGCAACGTGCAGCCCCACTCCGGCGCCAGCGCGAACCTTTGCGTGTATTTCGCCATGCTCGAGCCCGGCGACACGATAATGGGCATGAACCTTTCCCACGGCGGACACCTCTCTCACGGCTCGCCCGTGAACATTTCGGGGAAGTACTTCAAAGTCGTGCCTTACGGCGTGAGCGAGAAGGACGAGCGCATAGACTACGATGAGATGGAAAGAATCGCCCTGGAGTGCAAACCCAAGATGATAGTATCCGGCGCGTCCGCGTATCCCAGAATCATAGACTTTAAAAGAATCCGCGAGATATGCGACAAAGCGGGTGCCCTCATGATGGTGGACATCGCGCACATCGCGGGGCTCGTCGCCGCGGGGCTTCACCCTTCGCCCGTGCCCTTCGCGGATTTCGTCACCACCACCACGCACAAGACCCTCCGCGGTCCCCGCGGCGGCGTCGTGATGTGCAAGGAACAGTACGGCAAGGCGATAGACAAGGCGCTTTTCCCCGGAATACAGGGAGGGCCCCTAATGCACATAATCGCCGCAAAGGCCGTGTGCTTCAAAGAGGCGCTCCAGCCGGAGTTCAAAGAATACCAGAAGCAGATAATTCTCAACGCGAAGGCCATGGCAGAGGTGTTCGGGGAAAGGGGCGTCAAGATGGTCTCCGGCGGCACGGACAACCACCTCATCCTTTTGAACCTCACGGACAAGGGGATCACCGGAAAAGACCTTGAGAAGATGCTCGACGAGGTAAACATCACGGTCAACAAAAACGCCGTTCCCTTCGACACACAGAAACCCTTCGTGACCTCCGGGATAAGGCTCGGGACGCCCGCCATGACGTCGCGCGGCATGAAGGAGGCCGAGGCCCGGACGATAGCGGGGCTCATATCGGACGTCATAGAAAAGAAGGAAGATGCGTACGACCACGTGCGCGCCGAGGTACAGAAGCTCTGCGCGGCGTATCCCCTTTACGCCGACATCGTGAGATGACGCAATGCCGCCCTTTTCGGACGGCTGATTTTAACTTCGGATACGGGGTGGCGGCTTTTTTTGTGGCGTGCGGCACACTTCGTTTTACAATCAAACCGACCGTTTGGTATAATTTTTTCATATTGTCAGGGAGAACGATTAAGACATGGTATTTGGCCTTCTGGCGGACGAAGCGGAAGAAGATGTGTCGAGCCTTCAGGATTTCTGGAACAGATTCGTAAACTTCTTTACGGATGCCGGCAACTGGTGGAGAATACTCATCTTTGTGGCGGTCCTCGTGATCGGCATCATCGTCGTGAAGCTGATCGTCAGAATTCTCAACAGGGTTTTCGCCAGAACAAAAATGGAGCGTGTCACGCAGCGGTTTGTAATCACGCTCATTAAGCTCGTACTGTACGTGATCCTCGTTTTGATCCTGCTGTCCGTCATAGGCATAAACATAAGTGGTATCATCACGGCCCTCAGCGCCGTAATTCTCGCCATAGGTCTCGCTCTCGAGGACTGCGTCACGAACGTCGCGGACGGAATCATAATCCTGTCCACGAAGATGTTCAAAAAGGGCGACTTTATAGAAGTCGGCGACGTGTCGGGGTACGTAGACCAGATAAACTTCATCTTCACGGCCATAATGACCACCGACAACAAGAAGGTCACCATCCCCAACGCTACGATTATAGGAAGTTCCGTCAAAAACTACGGCGCCAACCCCACGAGAAGGGTCGAGTTCACGTTCAGCGTCGCGTACGAGTCCGACGTCGAGCTCGTGAAAAAGATAGTCACCGACGTCATGAAAAGCGACGGCAGGGTTCTTCTCGAGCCCAAGGAGCCTTTTTGCAGGCTTAAGACACTGGGCCCGAGCTCGCTTGATTTTTTCGCTCACTGCTGGTGCGACAGCGAGGACTACTGGGACGTCTACTATTACGTCATGGAGAACGTCTACAACGAGTTCAAGCGAAACGGCATAAGCGTTCCCTTCACGCAGATCGAGATGCGGGAGAGAAAGGACGAGGTCGTGATGCCCGTCACGGAGGACCCGCTTCCGGAGCGCGTGGAAAAGGTGAGGACCGAGGAAAAACATCACTTTGACCTCGAGACCGACGACTTCACGGGATTCGGAAAGAGAAAAGAAGAAGGCGAAAAAGATTCCGACAAAAAATCCGGAAAACGAAAGAAAAAGGCCTCCGGGAGCTTCGATGCGGAACCCGGCGACGCGCCGAAAGAGGAAACATAAGACTACAGGGAGACGTGCCATGAAGATTAAAATCACATCCGATTCGACATGCGACTTGAGCGAGGAGCTCATAAAAAAATACGACGTGGGGATAGCCCCATTGAGCGTTCTTCTGGGTGACGACGTGTACCGCGACGGTGTTGACATAAAGTCGCAGGACATCCTCGACTTCGTGGACAGGACGAAGATTATGCCCAAGACGAGCGCCGTCCCCGTGGAGGAATACAGGGCCTTCTTTGAAAAAGAGCTCGAAACTCACGACGCCGTTATACACTTCAGCATCTCGTCCAAGGCGTCCGCGAGCCACGGGAACGCGCTCAAGGCCGCGGAGGAGTTTCCCGCCGTGCACGTCGTGGACAGCCTCGCGCTTTCCGCGGGACAGGGGCTTTTGGTCCTAAAAGCCTGCGATCTCGTCGCCGAGGGGAAGGACGTCGATGAGGTTCTCTCCTCTGTCGGAGAACTTATTCCCAAGGTCAACACGTCGTTCGTTCCCGACGAGCTCGACTATCTCCACAAGGGCGGCAGGTGTTCTCTCGCGGCGCTCATAGGCGCGAAGATGCTCAAAATTCACCCCATGATAGACATGGTGGAGGGTCAGCTCGTCGCCGCGAAAAAATACATAGGCAACATGGCGAGGTGCCTCAAAAACTACGTCGGGGACCTCGCGGAAAAATACAAATCATATGACAGGGTACGCTGCTTCGTGACGCACAGCCCGGCGGACGCCGGACTCGTCCAAAGCGTCATCGGCTGGGTGAAGGAGAAATTCTCGTTCAAAGAGATAATCGAGACCGAGGCGGGCAGCATAGTGACGAGCCACTGCGGACACGGCACGATAGGCGTCCTTTTCATAGCGCAGTAAAAACAAAACAACAAAAAATTAAGAATTTCTTTGGGGCGGGGTGAAATTCCCCACCGGCAGTACAGTCTGCGAAGAGCTTTTGCTCCAGATCGGGTGAAATTCCCGAACCGACGGTCAAAGTCCGGATGGGAAAAGAAATGACAGACTTTTGGTCTTCACTCCCCGGGATGATTATTTTCCGGGGTTTTTCGCAAAGAAATTTCTTGATTGCAGGGGGCTTTATGCAACAAGAAAACAGCAACGACGAAAAATCTGACGTCACCCTTTCCGCGGAAGAAAACTTCCCGGCGGGCGTTATGCCCGAAACGGCGCCGGAAAACAAAAAATCCGCGAGGGAGGCCCTCAGGGGATATTTCACCGCGACGAGGATGTCGTACATCGCCATCTTCACCGCGATATCCTTCGTCTTTTATCTTCTGCATTTTTCCATTCTGCCGGCGGTGCCGTTTCTGGAGGTGGACTTTTCCAACACGTTCGTCATGATTGCGGGATTTTCTTTGGGTCCCGTGGCGGGCGTCATCGTGGGCGTTTTAAAAGAGGTCATCCACGGGCTCACCATGACCACGACGGCGTTCGTTGGCGAGCTCGCCAACATCCTCTTCATACTGCCGTACGTTCTCATTCCCTCCATAATATACAAAAAGCACAAGGGCATAAAGGCCGTCATAGTGTCGCTCGTCCTCGGAAGCGCGGCCCAGTGGATTGTCAGCATACCCGTGAACTGGCTTTTGAACTTCCCGGCGTACATGCTGGCGTTCACCGGCAGCACGTGGAAGGAGGGGATGGACTTCTTTTTGGAAGTGTGGTACTGGGCGCTTCTTTTCAACGTCATAAAGTCCGTCATGATCTCCGTCGTCGTCTTTTTCCTTTATAAGCCGCTGTCTAGCCTCATAAAGGCGACGAACGCGAGATTCGACAAAATGGCGAAAAAGAAAACTATTGCAAATAATCGGGTTTCCGATTATAATTTAGCCATGAAAACTTATATAACCCTGGGACCGGAACAGACGGAGGAGTTCGCCGCGGAGTACGCCAAAAATCTGAAACCCGGCGACGTCGTGCTTTTGTACGGCGACATGGGCGCCGGCAAGACCGTTTTCGCGAAGGGCGTCGCGAAGGGGCTCGGGATAGAGGATGAAATAACGTCGCCGACATATGCCTTCATGAACGACTACTACGGGAAGATGTACCACTACGACTGTTACAGGCTCTCGTCCGGCGAGCAGGCGGAGGGACTGGGACTTACCGATTATTTTTGCGGGGACGGGATATGTCTCGTGGAGTGGGCGGAAAACATCGAGTCGGTTCTCCCTTCCGGTTGCAGAAAGGTGACGATAAAAAAGACCGGGGAAAACACGCGGGAGATAACGTATGAGCAGATACTTGGCGATTGACGCGTCGTCGAAGACGCTTCGCGTGCTCGCGGTAAACGGGGACAAAAAGGCGGAAAGGACAGTCTCCGACGCCGCGACGAAACACTCCGTCATGCTCATGGACGAGGCGGACGCGGCGTTCAAAGAGGCGGAGCTGACCCCCTCGGAGTGCGACTTTTTCTGCGCGGTCACGGGGCCGGGGTCTTTCACGGGAATAAGGATTGGCATATCCGCGGCGAAAGGATTCGCCCTCGCCGCAGGAAAAAAGCTTCTCGCGGTGACGGCGTTCGAGCCGGTGGCGGAAGGTTTAGGCCTTCCCGACTTTGCCGTGGTGATAGACGCGGGAAGGGACACGTACTACGTCTGCAGATACAAAGGGGGCGAGGCGGGCGAGCCCGCGTACATGACGAGAGAGGAAACGGAGAGCCTTCGCGTGCCGCTTTTCGGTGAGGAGGACCTCAGTCTTTCCGGTTACACGAAAAAGGACGGAGATCTTTACGGCGCCGTGGAAAAACACAAGGAAGAGCTTACAGGCAACATAGGCGCCCTGTACATACGCAAATCCCAGGCCGAGGAGGGCAGGAAATGACGATAAGGGAATGGAGATACGAGGACATATACAGGATATCCGAGTTGGAGACCGAGATTTTCAGTGACCCGTGGAGTTACAAGACGCTAGCCACGTGTTTCGATTTGCCGTCGTTTTACGGGCTCGTCGCGGAGGAAGGCGGGGACATAGCGGGCTACGGCTGCGTCGAGGTGGCCTCCGATTCCGCGGATCTTCAGAACATCGCCGTCGCGGAACAGTTCAGAAGGTGCGGCGCGGGGAAGGGGATTTTGGAAGGTCTCATCGGCCACTGCAAAGACGTGGCGGCCAGGGAGATATACCTTGAGGTCAGGGTTTCCAACACCCCGGCGCTTTTCATGTATCTCAAAAACGGGTTCACGGGGATTTACGCGAGGCCTCATTATTACTCGGACGGGGAAGACTGCATAGTGATGAGAAGGACGCTTTAGGAGACGAGGGTATGTGGTTCATTTCGTGGGAAATTACAATTGAGTGCATAGTCACGGCGATAGCTTTGGCCGTGGGACTGTTCTTCGTGGCCAAAAACGCCTTCGCGGCTCTCCAATACGAGGGATACCGTGACGGGAAGCTGTTCGCGTGGTCCGCAAAAAGGCACAATCTCATATGGCATAGGCTCACGCTTCTCATGCTCTGCTGCGGCGCGTCCGCGGCCGTTCTGGCCCTCTGTTTCTCATTCGCGGGAAATTACGCCGCCGTGGTGTCTCTCGCGGGATTCGTCGTATTTTTCATACTCTACGGCATATCGGACAAAAGGTCCGCGATGAGTTGCAATGTGACACCCTCGGCGCGTCTCACGAGACTCGAATACACGTCGTTCATAGTCTTCGCCATAGTCTCGTACATCGTCTTGACGCTTCTCAATTTCGCGGCGTATGTTTACGACAACGAGATTTTCAGTATGCTCCGTTACGTCCCCCTCGCCGTGATGCCGCTTCTCGTATTCCCCATGACGACGCTTGCAGATGTCATAATCAAGATATACGAGGCACCCCATGCGAAAAGGGAAAGAAAGAGGGCGGAAAGAGCCCTTTTAGGGAAGGACGTGAAAATCGTGTACATCTACGGCACCCACGGCACCTGCACTCTCACCGGGATAATAGAAGGGATGCTCTCCGGGACTTCGTACGGCGTTAAAAGGCGCCTTCACTGCAAAAACAGGCTGGACGCCGTGGATTTCGTAAACGACGCCGATGTTCGGGACGGGGACGTACTCGTTATGGAGATAGAAGCGACGAGTGCCAAAGACCTCGATGACATAGTCACTCTGTGCCCTCCCGCGTACACCGCAATCGTGGACGTGCGGCCGATAGAGGAACAGACGGGGCTCGAGGGCATACTTTTCCGCGCCACGAAAAAGAAGATATATTTCTGCATGTCTTCCCGCCGGTATTCGTGCGACGTGTCGTGCGAAACGAAAGTCTGCGACGGCTTCTCGGACGTCTCGCAGAGCGAAAAAGGCATTAATTTTAACCTCAAAACAGATGGCGGTGAGAAGAAGGTGTTCGCGGTGCTCCACGGCGCAAAAAACGCCGAATACATCGCGGCGGCCGCGGCTCTGGCCCTGGATCTCGGCGTGTCGGAAAAAGATATTCCGGGGGCAATCGCCGCTCTTTCGCCCGCAAAGCACTGTTTAAGCGTCGAAAACGTACGCGGCGTCAACGTTCTGGACTACGGCGCGTGCACCACTTTGCAGGGTGTGGATTACGCATTGGAGGCGCTCGGGGCGTTCCCCGGGAAGAAGGTGGTCGTCACGAAAGGCATTATCCGCGCCGGCATTCTCGGCGTCAGGGAGAACATGAACCTCGGCAGGGCGCTCGCTTCGGCGGACAGGGTGCTTTTGGTCGGGCGCACACAGGTCACGTGCGTCTACGACGCGTATAAGAAGGAAAGGGTTACAAGAGGAAGCGGCGGCGCGGAGGCGCTCGAGGACGACAGGGACATATATCTTTCGTTCACGAAGGCCATGGAGCATGCGGGAGGCACGCTCGATGAAGGCGACACCGTGCTGATTTTGAACGAGTTCAAAGACATGGAAAAAGGCCTCGCGTTTGTAGGCGGCAAAAAGGAGTGAAAATGGCAAAGATACAGATGAAAAACCCCGTTGTGGAGATGGACGGGGACGAGATGACGAGGGTTCTCTGGGGATGGATTAAGGAAATCCTCATAGAACCGTACGTGGACCTCAAGGCCGAATACTATGACCTCTCGCTCACGGAGAGGGACCGGACGGACGACAAGGTAACGGTGGAGAGCGCCCTCGCCGCCAAGAAACACGGGGTCGCCGTGAAGTGCGCGACGATAACCCCAAACGCGCAGAGGGTGGAGGAATATCACCTTAAGAAGATGTGGAAGAGCCCCAACGGCACGATAAGGGGGATTTTGGACGGCACGGTCTTCCGCACGCCCATTTTGGCGGACGGCATAAAGTCGTACGTTCCCGGTTGGAAAAAGCCCATAACCATAGCGAGGCACGCGTACGGCGACATATACAGCGCCTCGGAGGAAAGGCTGGAGGAGGACGAGGACGCGTACCTTCTCGTCTGCGACAAAGACGGGAAGGAGCTGAGACGGAAAGAGATACATTTTTTCGACGGGCCTGGGATAGTGCAGGGCATGCACAACACGGACAAATCCATAGCGAGTTTCGCGAGGAGCTGTTTTTCCTACGCTCTCTCCGTGAAGGAGCCGCTGTGGTTCGGGACGAAAGACACCATATCCAAGACGTATGACCACAGATTCAAGGACATATTCGCGGAGATATACGAAGAAGAATATAAGGAGGCCTTCGAGAGGGAGGGCCTCGAGTATCTCTACACGCTCGTGGACGACATCGTGGCGAGGGTCATTCGCAGCGAGGGCGGCTTCGTCTGGGCGTGCAAGAACTACGACGGGGACGTTTTGAGCGACATGGTCGCGACGGCGTTCGGGTCGCTCGGTATGATGAGCTCCGTCCTCGTGTCCCCGGACGGAACCTACGAGTATGAGGCCGCGCATGGGACAGTGACGAGGCATTACTACAAACATCTCAACGGGGAGGAGACATCCACCAATTCATGCGCCACCATATGGGCGTGGACGGGGGCCCTCGACAAGCGTGGCGAAAAGGACGGCACGCCAAAGCTTTGCGCCTTCGCGAAAAAACTCGAAGACGCGACGAGAAGGACCATAGAGGAGGGGTTCATGACGGGGGACCTCATACCGCTTTTCGAAAAAAAGGGCGTCACCCCGGTGAAACTCAATTCCCGTGAGTTTTTGGAAAAGATAGCGGAGAAGCTATGACTGTACATCACGCCAAACACGCGTACGGCAACATCAAAGCCATAAGCGAGGAGGTCTCGGACGACGACATCTCCGACATGCTCACGTTGCTGGACGAGGGCACGGACACCGCCCCCGAGCTCCAGGCGAAAAAGACCCGGTACGTAAGTACGGAGAAGTACATTCTCGCGGTAGACCAGGGGACGACGAGCTCAAGGGCGATTATTTTTGACCACGAGTGCGGAATTGTCTCGTCCGCGCAGCAGGAGTTCAGACAGATATATCCCAGACCCGGCTGGGTGGAGCACTCGCCGAGGGACATAACGGCCTCGGTCATGAGCGTCATGGCGGAGGCGGTGGCCCGGGCGCAGATAACCTGGGGAGACATCGCTGCGATAGGCGTTACGAACCAGAGGGAGACGACGATAGTCTGGGACAGGGTCACGGGAGAGCCCGTGTACAACGCGATAGTCTGGCAGTGCAGGCGCACTGCGCCTTTCTGCGACGAGCTCAAGGAAAAGGGATACGAGGACATGATTTTCAAAAAGACGGGCCTCGTCGTCGACGCGTACTTTTCCGCGAGCAAGATAAAGTGGATTCTCGACAACGTCCCCGGGGCGAGGGAGAGAGCGGGGAAAGGGGAACTTCTTTTCGGTACGGTGGACACGTACATAATGTGGTACCTTTCGGGGAAAAAAGTTTTCGCCACGGACTACACCAATGCCGCGAGGACCCTTCTTTTCAACATACACACGCTGGAATGGGACAAAGAGCTTTTGGAGCTTTTCGGCGTGCCCGCGTGCATGCTCCCTTCCGTAAGACCTTCCGGATACTTTTACGGATACACCGACATACGAATTTTGGGCGCGAGCATAGCGCTCTGCGGAGCGGTGGGAGACCAGCAGGCCGCGCTGTACGGTCAGCTCTGCGTGCACGAAGGCGACATCAAGAACACATACGGTACGGGGTGTTTTCTTCTCATGAACACTGGAGCTACGCCCGTGGAGAGCAAAAACGGACTCGTTACAAGCCTCGGCGCGTGCGTGGAGGGAAGGCCTCCTTATGTGCTGGAAGGTTCCGTGTTCGTCGGCGGAGCCGCGGTGCAGTGGCTCAGAGACGAAATGAAACTTATTAGAACCGCCACGGAAAGCGAGAAATGCGCCAGGATGGTGGAGGACAGCGCGGGCGTGTACGTCGTTCCCGCTTTCACGGGACTCGGGGCACCGCACTGGGACGCCGACGCGAGAGGGACGATATGCGGAATCACGAGGGGCACGAACAGGTACCACATAATCCGCGCCACGCTGGAGGGGATAGCTTACCAGGTGAGCGACGTCGTGGAGGCCATGATGAAGGACTCCGGACAGGAGCTCAAATCGCTCAGAGTAGACGGAGGAGCCTCGGAAAACGATTTTCTGATGTCCTTTCAGGCGGATATCCTCGGGTGCGACGTCGTGCGGCCGAAAATCACGGAGACGACCGCGGCGGGCGCGGCATATCTCGCGGGAATCGTTTGCGGGTACTGGGAGAGTCTGGACGAGGTGGCAGGCACCGTCGGAATCGACGAAACATTTTCGCCCGGTATGACGGAGGACGAAAGACGCGGCAAACTCGCCGGCTGGAAGGCGGCCGTCAAAAAGTGTGTGACTTAAAGCCCGCGAATCTTCTTGCAGAAAAACAAAAATGTCAACCGCTGGTTGACAACTTTTGAAACAGAGCGTGGTATAATGGGATAAAGATTGAAGGGAGGAGGTCTTCGTTAGTGTGATAGGCTTTCGTAAGAGGAGTTATGGAATTTAAGCAAACGGAACGTGTAGAGCTGAAAAGGGAGTTCAACAAAGACAACAGGGAAAACATAGAAAAGGAAATTGTGGCCTTCCTGAACACAAGCGGGGGAATAATTTACATCGGCGTGGACGATAACGGAACCGTCGTGGGCGTGGACAGACCGGATGACGCCCTTCGTTGGCTGTCCGACATCGTTTTGCACGGCATAAGCCCCGAATGCAACGACTATGTAGCACTTTCCACGATTGACGCGGAAGGCAAAAAGATCGTGGAGATCGATATCATAAAGGGAGAGTCCTTCTACTACATCAGCAGGTACGGCAGAAGCACGAAAGGGTGCTTCATAAGAGTCGGCACGGCGTGCCACGGCCTTACCGAAAGAGAAATTCGACTCAGACATGACAAATACCTGAAACTTGGTGTAAACATCACCGATGTCCCGGTAAAGACAAAAAAGATGTCCTTTGAGAACCTGTTATATAGATTCCAAAGGAGGGGTCTTTCCGTGTCGGAGGATCGTCTTGAAGAGAATTGGAAGCTTAGAATTGACGGCGAATACAATATTTTGGCGAGTCTTTTGGCGGATGAGAACGACGTCTCCATCAAAGTCGTACTTTTTGACGGCGATGACAAGGGCGATGACATTCTCCTCAGAAACGAGTTCGGATATAAATGCCTCATTGACGCGATGGAGGAAGCTTTAAAATATTGTGTGGATATCGTAAACGTGACGCAAACGGTAATTCGCCGGAACGGCATACGGGACGACATAAGGCTGTTTGACGGTAAGGCCTTTCGTGAGTTGTGGATTAACGCGTGCATACACAACGACTGGATTGATGGGACTCCTCCCGCGATATATGTTTTTAAAAATCACATCGAGATAATTTCGACGGGCGGTTTGCCGTACAACATGACCAAGGAGGATTTTTTCGGCGGGGTAAGTAAGCCGGTAAACGAATCTCTTGCGAAACTCTTTATCCAGCTCGGCATAATAGAGCAGACCGGACATGGAATACGTGATGTACTTAAGGTATACGATGAAAGTATTTTTACTTTCTTGGATAACTTTATAAAGGTTGAGATTCCGTATGCAAGGCCTGATTATACCGACACCTGGGAACACGAAGCTGAGATGAGGAGGAACGGCTCCTATTATGACAAGAGCGATATAATTTTTGTCGATGATGCTAAAGGCAACAAAAGTGACACTGCAAATGGGAAAAGTGTCATAATAAA
>JAJQAK010000164.1 GCA_021203845.1 Clostridia bacterium
AAAAGCGTCTCGAAAGGGAGCTTAAAAAGGGAGTTCGTTCCGACAAGGAACTCGTTGAGAAGGGGCTCGACCTTATCCCTCTCTATGACAAGCTCGACATAAAGAAGGTGGACACATCGCACATATCACCGTACGACGCCGCATATCTCATATCCAAAATGGAATGATACGCGCAAAACGAAAAAAGGCACGCCATGGCGACGTGCTTTGTTTTTTTTGCGAAATTTCGGGCGGAATCGAATTGTTCATAAGCAAAATTTTACATAAAAACCGAAAAAAAATTACTCACACATATGTCCGTATGCTTTATGCGGACACACGGAAGCTATCGCACGAAGATTTCCTCTGACATTTCCGCGTTGTGTCCCTCCAAGGCTTCAAACAAATTCAATATGTTCGTCGTGTAGTCGCCTGTGGCGGCTCTGTTCCTGATAAATGCGTTTATGTTTTTCTTCATCGCACTGTTGTAGTTTTTCTCGTTTATCTCGTTCATGATTGCCTGCCTTTGCGATGAATCCGCCGAATACGTTCCCTCAAAGCGAACGTATTTTTTGATTGTCGGCGAAAGTTTTGCCTTGTCGCATGTCGGCGGAAGCGTTTCGTATCCGAGATGCATGATGACCACCTGCATCGTGCACGGATTGGCGTAGTAGATGATTTTGTCCCAGGGAACGCTTTTGTCTTTGTAATCATTTCGTCTGTAATCAAGAATTTTTTCCTTGACGTTTTCGAACTGGCCGTGTGGCGAAGGCTCCGTGTCGCAGAAAACCACTATGCTGCTGTATTTGTGCGCGCGGTGGAAATCCCTGTATTTGTCGGCGAGGTTTCCGATTCCGACTACGTTTTTGACTGTGACGATAATTTCGTCTGACCAAAGCCCGAGGCTTTTCAGTCGGTTCATGTAATCCTCGTCTTCGCTTCCCTCACAGAGAATAAGGATTCGTTTATATCTGTCGTGTTTTACGGGGAGCTCTCTTTTCATTTTTCCAGCCTTTCAAAATTCATCGACGGAAAATCGGGCCTGGGGACCGGACCGAGTGCTCCGCGCCTGTACATGTCCGCCAAATTGCCTGCGGAGGAAACATCTTCATCATCGTATCCGTAGTCCGCCAGCGCATACAGATACTCCTTTTCGTTGTCCTTGCAGACGAACCAAATCTGGTCCTGCCTGAAAAGCGTTTCGCAGTCCATCAGCGTAGCGTCATGGGTCATGAAGATGAGCTGTCCGCCCGTTTTGTTGGCGGTTGAGTTGAACAGCAGTGCCACGGCCTTCGTAAGCTCAAAGTGAAGACCGCTGTCGAACTCGTCTATCACGAGTGTTTTTCCGTTTTGCAACGCGTCCACTATGTATCCGGCCATCGCGATGACTTTGTTGGTTCCGGACGAATCGACGAGAAGGCTGCGCAAATCCCTTCCGCGGTGTCGGGAATAGAGGTGACTGCCGGCCATGTTCACGTATTTTATGAGCTCCTCCGTCGATTCGTACTCGTCATCGTCGCTGTCTTCGTCGCCCGGTGTGTCTTCGTCGCAGTCGTCGGTGGTTTTGATGTATTTGAAGTCCTCTATGTCGATGTCGGCCAGTTTAATGAGCTCGACGATGTTGCTTTTCAGCGGAGTGTCGTTTTTTAACGCGTTCAGTGTCTTTTTCAGAGGAACGGAATTGGCATTTATTATGCTCAGGTTCCTCGCGAAATTTACTAGCGCATCCTTATACTCCGTCATCGCGTCATAAAGCGGCCCTGTCGCTCCGTATATGAATATGCGGTCCGTGGGAATCATCCTCATGATGTCTTCCGAAATTTTTCCGTCTTTGAAGCGGTAAGTTCCGGCATCCGTGTCGCGGAGATAGATTTCGTCCGAGTCCCCGTTTGGGTGTAACTCCTTCAGGCATTCGTATACGAAGCCGCGCTTTTCGCCCTTCCCGTTTTTCCTGTTGTCGTATTTGAAATCGAAGGAAAACGCTCTGCCGCTCGTGAGAAACGACACGCCCATGCCGCATACCTGGTCTTCCGCGAAGATGTTGGTTTTTTGCAGCTTCGCTTTGTCTAATCTGTCGAGGATGACGTTTTTGATGCATTCCACGGCGCTGACGAGGCATGTTTTTCCGGAGTTGTTCGCTCCGTACACACACGCCGATTTGAGAACCCTGAATTCGCCGGATGTGAAGACGTTGTCGTCAAACCGGGTTATGTTTTCATCTGCGCATAAGGACAGCTCGACCTCGCGGGAATAAACCATGTAGTTGTTTACCCTGACGCTTAAAATCATGATATCACGGTAGCTCCTGATTGAATCTGTTGAGACAATTATAACAGTTACGCGGAGCATGTCAATTTATTCACGGCACACGCGAGAGAGGGAAAACCTGCAAGAGCCGAATCCTTGTCGTAAATTCGGCGCATGTCGCTTCAGGCTGTGACGCTTGTATGTTTTACCGTTGAGACTCATAACGACGTCCTCTTGTCACCCGGAGGCGTCTCTGTCCGCGGAGGGGGCGACGTTTTTTCGCTGTCAATCAGGTTAAGCCGGTCGCTCGCACTGACCAGCCCGAATATAGGGGCTCGGCATTGGAATTGATGGTCACTGTCGCGACAAAGGCGCGCAGAATCGGGAAAAGCGTCGACATGCAGATTACCTCGCGTTCGTGCCTGCGTTCTTCCGACCCCCATCCGGTCAGGCGGAAACACCCCGTTATCTCGGCCCGAAAGATGTACGGCGGCGCATACTCCTCTGTTGCCACTCAGATTGCATTTGAGGGTGTACTCGAACTCGTCATCGCTCGTCTTCGTGATTTCCCTGGAAAACAATTTGCCGACGGGGCGCG
>JAJQAK010000058.1 GCA_021203845.1 Clostridia bacterium
TGACTTCCACGTCGTCGAAAAATGCGTATCCTTCGCAGACGCCGCCGTTCTCGGTCCCGCCGAGGCCGAGGTTGATGGAAACAGTCGTCTCCGCGTAGTCGCAGGCCTGCACGTACACCGTGTACTTCACCCAGCCGTTGTTCTCCCATTCCTGATTTTCGTCCTCTTCGGTGGGCTTGGGGTTGATTTTCTCGGTGTTTATGGAGTTGATTTTGAAGTTGTCGAGAGACGTCGAGCCGACGCTCTGCGTGACGCTAATGTACGCGCCCCTGTTTTGTTTTACCGGAGTGTATCCGTGATAGTAAAGGTCGGAGGTCTTGACCCAGACGGAGATCTTCGCCGCTGTGTTCGCTTCGAGCGTTATCGTCGTGGACGCGCCGTAGTACTGGCTTGTCCCGTTTCCGTTCTTGAGATAGTTGTGTATCATGAGGACGCTGCTTTCAAGGGCATCCGTGCAGTCCTCGTTAGTGTAGAGCTTTGTGTCGTAATCGTCGTCGTCCTCGTCAGTTTTTTTGTAGATGTCGTGAATGTCGCTGTTGTTTCCGTTCTCTTTCAGGTATTCTGTAGCCGCAAATTTGTAGGTGCCGTCATCTTCATCTATGAAAATGACTTTGTCATGGGTGTTGGGGTTATCTATGTAAATGTCTTCGTCTCCCGGGAGGACGTCGTCCTTGTTGTCTTCCGTGATGTAGTTTCCTCTGGTGCCGAGAAGATATTCGTCCACCACGGCCTGAAGCGCGTCTTCCCCGCCGTCTCCCAGAAGTTCCTTGAATCTGGAAGGGGTCAGCGTGTTTTCGTCGTCGTCGGCGAAGTCCTCGAGGTTGTCGAGAACGTCTATCACGGTCGCGGGGTCCTTGTAGAGAAGGTCGTAGTCCTTGAGACCGGCGTACTCGACGTGGTAGTCGTCGTACGTGTCGGAGTATTTGGAGGAAAGGTCGTCGTCCGAATTGTACGTGGAAAGAAGGTCGTTTACGTAAAGTTTGACGGCCGTCTGAAGCGACGTCATCCTGTCCCACTGGTCGGGGGCGGTGTTAATGATTCCGCTCGCCGTGTAGGAAGTCGTCCCCGTTGAAGTCTTGGACCAGTTGTCCGGGGTGTAATATATGAAGTCGCCGTCGTTGTCCTCGTAGAACTCGAAATTTCCGTTTTTGAGAAGCTGAGTGTCGGGATTGGACTTCGCCTCCGTCTCGTCTTCGTCGTCCGAGTTGCCCTTGCAGCCCGCGAGCAGGCCGCAAAGCGAGGTGGTGGCGAGAGCCGCCACTGTCAGAAGCGCGATTTTAGATATCCATTTTCTCTTAGAACGTATAGAACCCATAAATGTAAGCACCTGTCTTCTGCCCGCTGCTCTCTGAAACGGCAGGCATGAGTTTTTAGTAATCAATACTTGTTTATTTTAGTATAAAACGCCGTCTTTATCAACTATTTAAAATATCTGAAAAAGCAAAATATTAAAAAAACAAGCCGAAATTAAGGCAAGCTTTTACTTTTACACTTTGATTATGACGGGCAAATCGTTCGGGGGACGTGAGAGGATTGGGGATGCGAATAGATTTTTGGCATATAGGTGAGAGGAAAGACTTTGCGGCGAAGGAGAACAACGAGCCGTACGCCATGTGGCGGGGAACCGGAGGAAAGCCGGACATGCCGCGGGAAATGATCCTGCGAGGACATCGGGTGTTCGCACAAAGAGGTGTGAGACCCGGAGTGCATGCCGAGCTGCATGCGCGTCTTTGGACGGAACGCTAAAGAAGAAATACTGGTGATGCGAAGTTGAGAGAAACTTAGGTCGGGGAAGTAAAAACAAAAACGCCGGAAGTGCCGTAGCGAGAGATTAAGTCAGTAAATCAAGTGGCTAAAAAAGAGACAGAGAACGAGAAAGCACGAACAAAAAAGTATCGGAAACGAAGAGAACACATGAGATGTTACGGGACATGACAGAAACATCTTATTCTGGCGGAACCCTCTCTCCGGGGAGACAATGAGCGGTGTTTCGCACAAAAAACGGGCAGTTTAGATATGATTTACATAAAATCAATGTACTATGCGTGGCATAATTTGCTACATCCTCTGTGTCGCGACCGATTTCGGAGTTTCCATTTTGTTGTCACGGGGCCCGGCTTGTGCTAAAATTGTCTGCATGAAAGTTTACGCAATATCGGACCTTCATCTTTCCGCGGTGTGCAACAAGCCCATGGACAAGTTCGGTGCGAAGTGGTCCGGTCATTTGGAAAAGATAAAGGAGGACTGGAGGGCAAAGGTCTCAATGGAGGACGTCGTGCTTCTGTGCGGCGACTTGAGCTGGGGCATTTCTTTGGAGGAAGCCGTGCCCGACATCGAATCCCTCGCCGACCTTCCCGGGAGGAAGGTGTTTTGTCGCGGCAATCACGATTACTGGTGGCATTCCATTTCCAAGGTGCGCGCTGCGGCTCCGGACGATACTTTTTATTTCCTTCAAAACGACTGCGTGAAATTCGACGACGTCGTTATCTGCGGTTCGCGCGGTTGGTGTTGCCCGGGCGCTTCCGACTTCACGCCCCAGGACGAAAAAATATACCTTCGCGAAGCGGAGAGATTCAGACTCTGCAAGGCTCAGGTGGAAAAGGTTCGCACCGAGGGAGACACCCTTATAGTCATGTCTCATTTCCCTCCTTTCCCCGTAAAATACGAAGAGACTCTTTTCACCGCTCTTTTTTCCGAGATGGACGCGAAAAAGGTTGTCTTCGGCCACATCCACGGCGACAATTATTTTCCGTTCCGCTCCACGCACGCGGAAATAGAGTACATTCTGTCTTCATGCGACAAGGTGAACTTTTCGCTGGTGTCCGTGCTGTAGCGCTTTTCGCTTCGTCGCGGAAAGACTATATTGCGAAATTTTTGTGAAAATTCATATCCGAGGGGGTATTGTTTGCTTTTACCCCCGTTTTAAGTATATAATATGACAGTTATCAGATGATAAGTATCGACTGGCAGAGAGAGGGCTAAAACACGTTTCGGGAGAGTGCGATAAGATGACATCCGAAAAGCACAGGATATTCACCGCCGCGGGCGCCGTTGCCGTCGCCTGTGTCATTGTATGCGGCGCGGGACTTCTTTCCGCGTGCAAGGGCGGAAAAAGAGACGAGGACGACACCGTCAAAATCACGACCGTCGCCGCGAACAATTTCGATTTTTTCTACACGCCGGAGGACGTCATAGACTTCTCCGATTTCACGCTGACGGTCACCTATTCCGACCGCACCACAAAAGAGCTCACATCCATGGATCCGGACGGCCATGGAACCGCGGACGGATCGAATGCCGATTTCGTCCTTCATACGGACGGACTCTATGAGACGGCGCAGATGCACGGCACGGCGGAGCTCGGCAGATACAGTCTTTCCTGCACGCTCGCGGAGGACGGCGAAGACTACGACCTCGGCGATGTCCTTGTAGTGCAGGACATCGGGTCGCTCAGTCTCGTTCTTTTCGGCGATCCGGACTTTGTCGCGGAGTATAATTTCAACCTTGAAAGGTGCGGGACCCGGGATGAGGACGAGGACAACGATTTCGCGGGCGAGGCCCCGGAGGACTATCTTGTCGGCGATGACAACGGGTTCGTTTTCAGACCGGAACTTACCCTCGCGGACCCGGACAACATACGTAATCAGCATGTACAGTCGAACTACTCTGCCGACGTCACCGTCACAAAGGAAGGGGACACGGAGCCGCTCAAACTTGACGACAATCTGTACGTTTCGTACTCTGATTTCACTTTCCAATTCACCGAAATGGCGGTGGGTTCGAGATTCACCGTGGAGATGACGCCTTCCGATTTCGAAAGGAATTTCGTGAACGAGACTGTCGGGAGCGTGGGGATGACCGTCCTTGTGTGCGACGGTTACAACGCGTACGACGCCGCGGATCTGGGACACATGGCGCTTGTCGATGAAGGGGAGGACCTTTCGGACTTCGACATGTCCGAGTCGAAGAGGGTCTTTTGGAAAAGCACGAACACATTCGAGAGCGTGAGAACGTATGAGCTTTGGAAGGAGTTTTTCAGGGAGAAGGGTGAGCCAGAGGATTCTCTCGTAAGCTGCAACGGTATATTTTTGCATCGCGACATATCGGTGACCGAGGCCGACATGCCGGAAAGGTTCTTCGTGTCGGAGAGAGAGGCGAGGGCCCAGGGCGTGAACTACGCCGACATGGTGGGGTCCATAAGGGACAACATCCTGCCGTACTCGCATTATATGACGGACGACTTCACCTTCTGCGGCAACCTTTTCCGGATTGACTGCTCGGAGATGAAGTACTGTCTCACGCACTCCAGCTCTTCCGCCGGGACAGACGATGAGGGGAACGCCGCGTACGGTCTCAAATACGACGCCGAGAACGCGCTTTCCACCAACACGTCCAATGTCCGTCTTTTCGCCTTTTTGGGCCTTGCGGACGACAAGCCCGAGGGTGAGGGCGTGAGCGCGGGCGAGCGTCACACCGCCGTATTCCGGGACGTCGACATCTCCGGCAACATGTCCAACGACGACTACGAGGTGAGCGGGAAAGAGTCGGGCAGGGCCGCCGGGAGCATGCAGATGATGCTATCCAACAGCTCTAGGCTCGAGATGAAAAACTGTCTGGTGAAAGACTTCGTCATAGCGGTGAACTGCGAAAACTCCAAGTCAGATTACACCTGTCTCGACATGGAGGACACCAAGATTTTCGACTGTTACAACTGCGGTGTGTACCTTTCCAACTCCGCGAAGAACACCGTGAAGGGGAGTGTGTTCAAACGCATAGGCGGACCGGCCGTCATGGCGAGGTGCCGTACTACGGCGGCGCTCGGAGAGGACGACAACTACTGCATAGCCTCCGGTATAGACATGGACGAAGACACTGTCATAGAGAATTACCTCGCCGGCGACGAGGCGTGGTTCACGAGCATGGGCGTGACGTTCATACCCAACATTCTCGTCTGGGTCGATGAGCTTTTTAACAGCGTGGGCAAGACAATTTATACGGGCGAGTCGGTCACGAAAGACGGCGGCGAAGGGACTTCTTCCCCCGCGCTCAATCTTCACTACATGGGTCTCGCCTCCACATCGTCCTCGTCCGTGAGCAACAGGCTCAACATCGAGCTGACGATGGGAGGGTACACATTTCTTCTTAATGAGGAAGGCTTCGCCAAGGACGAGAACGGCAAAGACGTTACTCGCTACGACGGGGCATACTATGCGAAAGAGGCCGACTTCGTGTCTGCCATGCTGAACTGGTCAATGGATCACAGTAATCTCGGACTTTCGTTCGTCACGAACTCCGGCGAGATGTTCACGGGGACCGTTACCAGCATTTTGGGCGGCACCGACGAGCCGTTTTACACGCTTGAGTCGTTTTACGCGGGAAGTCTCGTGCCCCAGGTGCTCGGCCCCGAAGACACCGAGGTCTTCATCTACTCGTGGATAGGCGGTTACGGCGCGGTTCTCGCGCTTTCGCTTGCCGACCTGGAAGAAGATGCCGACTGAACGGGTCACAAAACAACGGAAACGACCGGGTCTGCTTTCGGGCGGGCCCGTTTTTTCCGGCCGAAAATCCGTCCCTTCGTAAGCGCGGTGAAATGCTCCGCAAAAAAGGCTCAAAATAAATTTTCCGTCACGCCTATTTGGTAGTTTATTTTGTTTTACATCGCAACATAATGTTGTTATACTAATTGTCAGTCAGCGGACATACGGCGCTTGCGACGGGGGATTCTATGCGGAGTGCAGAATCGGACAACGGAATACGAGGTTTACACATGCGATGCCTAAGACGTTTTTAAACGTCCGTGATACGGCAAACGCATTTTTTTTAACCACTTAAAACTCGGAGACGACAATGCTCAGGAAAAAAGACCTGCTCGGGCTCAAAGACACGTCGGCGGAGGAAATAATCGAGATTCTGGACACCGCGGACGGCATGAGAAAGATCGTGGAGTCGGACAGAAAAGACGAAAACTGGCTTTTCGGAAAGACTCTCATAACCCTCTTTTACGAAAACAGCACGAGGACCAGAACGTCCTTCGCGCTCGCGGCGAACTATCTCGGGGCTCGCGAGATAAACATGGGAGTGGCGACAAGCTCTGTGCAAAAAGGCGAGACGCTGAAGGACACCGGGATGACTCTCGACGCCATGCACATAGATTTCATAGCGATACGCCATCAGATGGCGGGGGCGCCGGCGCTTCTTGCGAAGAACGTCTCGGCGTCCGTCGTGAACGGCGGCGACGGCATGAACGAGCACCCCACGCAGGCGCTTCTGGACTTTCTGACTTTGAGACGTCACTTCGGGACGCTGTCGGGACTCAAGGTCGCGATACTCGGCGACATAAAGCACTCGAGGGTCGCGAAGAGCAACCTGTACGGTCTCACGAAGCTCGGGTCCGAGGTTACGATGTACTGCCCGGGGACGCTCATGCCGAGGGACATCGAGAAGATGGGCGCCAAAATAGCGAAATCCCGCGAGGAGGCAGTGGAGGGCGCTGACGCCGTCATGGGGCTCCGAATCCAGCTCGAGCGGCAGACCGGCGGGCTCTTTCCCTCGCTTTCCGAGTACAGCGCGTATTACGGGATGAAGGACGAGCTCATGAAGTACGCCAAGCCCGGCGCGATAATCCTGCACCCCGGCCCCGTGAACCGCGGCGTGGAACTCACGCCGTCGCTCATAGACGGGGAGGACAGCCGGATCCTCGACCAGGTGACGAGCGGCGTAGCCGTGAGGATGGCCGTTCTCAAACTTTTGGACGAATACAGGCACAGGTGAGACGAATGGAGCTTCTCATAAAAAGCGCCGCCATTGTGGAAGACGGCGGGTACGCGAAAAAAGACATATACGTGAAAGGCGGTAAGATAGCGGAGATAGCTGACGCCGTAAAAAAGGACGGCTGCGAGATTCTCGACGCACAAGGTCAGTTCGCCCTTCCCGGGCTCATAGACATGCACGTGCATCTGAGAGAGCCCGGATTTGAGGGGAAAGAGGACATCCTCACGGGCTCCCGCGCGGCCGTGGCCGGGGGATTCACGCAGGTGTGCTGCATGCCCAACACTTTACCCGTCTGCGACACGGCGGTGGGGGTGGGATACATAAAGTACAGACAGGCACAGGTGAACCTTTGCAAGATAAACCCCATAGGCGCGATAACGAAGGGCCAGGAGGGGAAACAGCTTTCCGACATCGGAAAGATGGCCGGGGCCGGCGCCGTGGCAATTTCGGACGACGGGAAGTCGGTCATGGACTCCCAGATGATGCGGCTCGCCATGGAGTACGCGAACGACTTCGGCCTGAGGTGTCTCTGTCACTGCGAGGACGCCAACCTTTCCGACGGCGGCGTGGTGAACGAGGGATACAACTCGTGTCTCGCGGGCCTTCGCGGCCAGATAAGGGCGGTCGAGGACATAATGATAGCGAGAGAGATATGTCTTTCCGAAAGTCTCGGAATCCCCACGCACATCTGCCACGTCACGACGCACTCCGGGGTTCAGCTCATCCGCGAGGCAAAAAAGAGAGGCGTCAAAGTCACCGCGGAGACCTGTCCGCACTATTTCACGCTCACGGACGACGTCATACTCGACTACAACACCGACACCAAGGTGAACCCGCCTTTGAGAGAGGAAATCGACAGGCTGGCGGTCATAGAAGGACTTAAGGACGGCACGATAGACTGCATAGTGACGGACCACGCCCCGCACACGAAAAAGGACAAGGAGACGGAGTACGACACGGCGGCCTTCGGTTTCGTGGGACTGGAGACGAGTTTCGCGCTCTCTTACACATACCTCGTCAAAACGGGTATAATAACCTTCGCGAAACTTGTGGAGCTCATGAGCACAAACCCCGCGAAGATTTTAAACCTTAACGGTGGGAAACTGGAAGTCGGGGCGCCCGCGGACATAACGATAGTCGACATAGAGAAAAGACACACGATAGACCCCTCGAAGTTCCTTTCCAAGGGCAGGAACACGCCGTTTTCCGGCTGGGAGGTCTGGGGAGATGTCAGGGCCACGATAGTGGACGGTGAGATAAAATATACCGACGAAAAAGGAAGCGTCGTTTGAAATCATGATAGACAGACTCATTGACAGGATAATAGAGCTTCAGAACCCCACGTGCGTGGGGCTCGACACGGACTTTTCCTACATCCCGGAAGGCATAAGGGACGGAATAGACACGATGGAAGAGGCCGCGGAGGCCATGATAGAGTTCAACATGAACATAATAGACAAGATCTCGGACGTCGTGCCCGCGGTCAAGGTCCAGGTGGCATATTACGAGATGTACGGGGTGCCCGGGATGAGGGCGTTCGACTACACCCTGAACTACGCGAGAGGCAGGGGACTTTTCGTCATCGCCGACTGCAAGAGAAACGACATAGGCTCCACGGCGGCGTGCTACTCGAGGGCGTACATAGGAGATACGAAGATCACTTCCGACTGCGTCTACAACGCGTACAACGCCGACGCGGTCACGATAAACGCCTATCTCGGCACGGACGGGGTGCAGCCTTTCGTAGACGACATGAAGGCGCACGACAAAGGAGGGTTCGTCCTCGTCAAGACTTCTAACCCCTCGTCGAGCGAGATTCAGAATCTCAAACTTGCCACCGGCGAATACATGTACGAGCGCATGGGAAAGCTCGTGGAAGGCTGGGGAAAGGACATGGTGGGAAAATACGGCTATTCCGAGCTTGGCGCGGTCGTAGGCGCCACGTTCCCCGAGGAGGCCGAAAAACTTCGAAAAGAGCTCAGAAACACGTTCTTTCTCATACCGGGATACGGCGCGCAGGGCGCGAGCGCGGAGATGCTGAGGTGCTGCTTCGACGAAAAGGGCCTCGGAGGGATAGTCAACAACTCGAGGGGGATTCTTTGCGCGTACAAGAACACCGAGTACCTCGGCATGACATATTCCGAGGCGGCGAGGGCCGCATGTCTCGACATGCAGCAGGACCTTCTGAACGTCATAGGAAAAATAGGCTGATGAAAGAGTACCCCGCTGTCGTAAAACAAAATATTGAGATAGCGAAGGGGATTTTCGCGATGACCCTGACCCTCCCGGAAGACGTGGAGATTAAGGGCGGACAGTTCGCAAACATATCCACGGGCTCCGACAGGCTTTTGCTTAAGCGCCCCCTCGGAATAGTGAAGCATGATGGCGCGGACGTGACGCTTTGCTACCGCGTCGTCGGCGCGGGCACGAAACTTCTGTCGGAAAAGGTATCCGGCGACGCGCTCGCCGTGCTTTTGCCCCTCGGGAACGGCTTCCGGATCCGTCCGGAAGAAAAGGACGTGGTCGTCATAGGCGGAGGTGTGGGAATTTTCCCGCTCGTTCCCGTGATGGCGCAAAACCCGGACAAAAGGTTTCATTCTTTCGTAGGTTTCCGTGACAGGGAATCCCTGTGCCTTCTGGATGAATTTGAAAAAGGCACGGACCTTACCGTGGTCACCGACGACGGGTCGTACGGGGAAAAGGGAAACGCCGTGGACGCGTACTTCAAAAAAGCGGCGGACGTAAAGGCGGACCTTATAATAGCGTGCGGCCCGCAGGTTATGTTCCGTGCGCTCAAAAAAAAGCTCGACGAGAGCGGAAGAGGTGTGAGATGCCTCGTTTCTCTCGAGGAGAGAATGGGCTGCGGGATAGGCGCGTGCCTCGTCTGCGCGTGCGACATGGCGGACGGGTCGGTGGCGAGAGTCTGCCGGGACGGGCCGGTCTTCGACATAAACGACGTCGTGCTTTGATTTTGAGTGACAATTTGAGTGATAATTTTTGAGTGACAAATGGCAAGACTCGAAGTTACCATCTGCGGGGTGGAGTTCAAAAACCCGGTCATAGCGGCGAGCGGGACCTTCGGCTTCGGCAGGGAATACAGCGAAATATACGACATCGGACTTTTAGGCGGAGTGAGTACGAAAGGGCTGACTTTGGAACCCCGAAACGGGAATCCGTCACCGAGGATTGCGGAGGGTTCCTCCGTCATTTTGAACGCGGTGGGGCTCCAGAACCCCGGCGTTGAACACTTCATAGAGAACGATTTGGATTTTTTGAAGGAGTCCGGCACCGTCGTCATAGCGAACGTCGCGGGAAGAACCCTCGAGGACTACGAGAAAATCTGCGAAAGGCTCGACGGGCTCGTGGACATGGTGGAGCTGAACATCTCCTGTCCGAACGTCCGCGCGGGAGGGATGGCTTTAGGGATAAAGCCGGAGAACATAGAGGAGGTGACGAGGCTCACCAAGGCCAAACTTTCCAAGACGCCGCTCATTGTCAAACTTTCCCCCAACGTTGAGAGCATCCCCGTCAACGCGCAGGCCGCGCAAAGGGGCGGGGCGGACGCGATATCGCTCATAAACACGCTGACCGGGATGGTCATAGACACAGAGACGAGGAAGCCTGTCATAAGAAACAACACGGGCGGGGTGTCCGGTCCCGGGATAAAGCCGATTGCCGTGAGGATGGTATACGAGGCGGCGCACTCCGTAAAAATTCCCGTAATAGGCATGGGCGGCATAATGACGGCGGAGGACGCCGTGGAGTTCATGATGGCCGGTGCCCGCGCCGTGCAGGTGGGAACCGCGAACTTCGCGGACACGCTCGCCATGCCGAAGATAATAGACGGATTGAACGGGTGGCTCGATTCGCACGGGATAGAGGACGTGAACGACATCGTGGGGACGGCGACCCTCAACTGAAGGAGACGGACATGGAACAAAATTACAGACAGCAATTCGTGAAATTCATGGTGGAGAACGGGGTCTTGAGATTCGGCGAGTTCACGCTCAAAAGCGGAAGAAAGGCGCCCTACTTCATAAACACCGGAAACTACATGAAAGGCTCCCAGATAGCGAGGCTCGGAGAATACTACGCCGACTGCATAGCGTCGAACGGCTTGGTCGCCGACACCCTCGTGGGTCCCGCATACAAGGGAATTCCCCTCGCGGTGGCGACGTCAATAGCGCTGTCCAACAACCACGGCACAGACATGAACTACTGCTTCGACAGAAAAGAGGCAAAAGACCACGGCGAAGGCGGGCTTTTCGTCGGACACCAGATGGAAGACGGGGAGAAGGTCGTGATAATCGAGGACGTCATGACGTCCGGAAAGGCCCTCCGGGAGATACTTCCCAAAATCACCGAGGCGGCGAATGTCGAGGTGGCCGCGATGATAATCTCCGTGGACAGGATGGAAAAGGGTCTCGAAAGCGACCTTTCCGCCGTTCAGGAGGTGTACAGGGACTTCGGCATAAAGGTGTACTCCATTATCACCGTGCAGGACATCATAGAATGCATAGAGAGCGGGATCATAGAGGGAAAAGAATATCTCGGCAAAATGAAGGAATATCGAAAGCAATATGGTGTAAATGCGTAAAAACGTTTGCGTTTTTCATGTCGATTTGCTATATTAACATAGCTTGCTACTGTGGCTCAGGTGGCTAGAGCGGCTGATTCGTAATCAGCAGGTCGAGGGTTCGAGTCCCCCCAGTAGCTCCAAAACGCCAGTTTTAGGCGAAAATCGACAAAAATCTGGTGATCGATGAAAAAAAAGGACCATTTTGGGTCCTCTTTTTTTGTCCAAAACGCACACAATTTGTTAAAAAATTTCTATCATTTGTGAAATATTTTCTAAAGTGCCGAAAAAGTGCCGAAAAATTTGGCCCGAAAGTGCCGTACGTTCTGCCTGAAAGTGCCCGAAATCGCGATAGGGGTGCCGAAAAAGTGCCGAAAAAATTTCACAATTTGTGTCAACGGCGTTGATATTCGTTAAATTCAAGCGTTCCGTGCCTACCATCCCGACATTCACCATAAAAAAAGTCCGTCCGGCTGTCCCCTGGGTTGGAAAATTTCTTCTGTGAGAAGCACGGGGATCCCGACGGAGGAGTGCATTTTTCGAGCTTGATTGTTTTCCCTTGTTGTGGTACAATAAATTTGCGGATGGAGTTTCTCCGAGGTGACATATGGCAGAAAACAATAATGAAAAAAAATTTTGCTTTTCCAGTAACTTCAAGAAAACGGTAAGCGGACACTATTATGTGGACAAGTCGCTCCTCATCAAAGACCTTGTGGACAGTCAGGTGGAGGTTTCTCTGATAACCCGTCCGAGAAGGTTCGGCAAGTCTCTCAATATGGACATGCTGAAGACCTTTTTTGAAAAGACGGATGAAGACACCTCCGTCTATTTCAGAGACCTCAAAATCTGGGACTGCGGAGAAAAGTACACATCCATGCAGGGAAAGTATCCCGTGATTCATCTCAACTTCGCTATTCCGAAGGCTAAGACCTGGGATGACCTGTACGGGTCGTTAAAGAAAACAATCACTAATGAGTACTCAAGACATGAGACGGAACTTGACGGATTTGTGCCAAAGAGAAAAGCCGCCGTTTACGAGCGTGTGGCTAATGAAGAAGGAACAAGGGCCGATTATGTCGATGCTCTCAGACTTTTGACGGAGCTTTTGCACAAACGTTTCGGAATAAAGCCGATTGTTCTCATAGACGAATACGACGTGCCCATTCAGAACGGGTTTGAGGCCGATTGCCTCACCGACGCGGTCGATTTCATGAGAGGGGTCTTCAGCACCGGGCTTAAGGACAACCTTGATCTTGATTTCGCCGTTCTGACGGGAGTCACGCGCATTTCTCAGGCGAGCATCTTCACGGGACTCAACAATCTCGAGGTGTATTCCGTCACGGACAACAAATACAGTCAGTACTACGGGTTCACCAAGGACGAAGTCAAGGCGATGCTTCGGGACTTCGACGCGGAGGACAAATACGGCGACGTGTGCGACTGGTACGACGGATACTACTTCGGGAACACGGAGATATTCAACCCGCGGTCCGTGGATTCCTACATCGCCAGAGGATTAGAGGCCGGCAAATACTGGGCCAATACTACGTCTTTCGGCGAGCTTAAGATTGCCC